>JAKAGH010000181.1 GCA_021817645.1 Deltaproteobacteria bacterium | reverse complement strand
GATGTCCAGCGAGGTCACCATCAATACCCGCCAGCGCACTGGCCCCCGGTTGCTAACGGCGGGGGGGAAGGTGCGTGAGCAGTAATAAGGGGGCTCGCAGGGTTTTGTCTTTTACTGCTCACTGCTTACTGCTTGCTGCTCACAGATCACCGGCCTTCACCTCAAAATATCCTTACTATGAATAACAACGCCGTCAACGAACAGGTGTCTGTCAACAAATGGCTCATCACCCTGGCGGTGATGGCCGGCACCTTCATGGAAATCGTGGACACCACGGTGGTCAACGTGGCCCTGCCCCATATCGCCGGCAGCCTGGCCTCCTCGGAGGACGAAACCACCTGGATCTTGACGGCCTATCTGGTCTCCAACGCGGTCATCCTGCCCATCACCGGCTGGCTCTCGGCCCTCTTCGGCCGCAAACGCTTCCTGATGCTCTGCCTGGCTTTATTCACCATCAGTTCCATGCTTTGCGGCGCAGCCACCAATCTGGGGATGCTCATCTGCTTCCGCATCATCCAGGGTGTCGGCGGCGGCGCGCTGCAACCCATTTCCCAGGCCATTCTCCTGGAAACCTTCCCGGTGCGGGAGCGGGGCATGGCCATGGCTATCTGGGGCATCGGGGTGATCATCGCTCCCATTATCGGGCCGGTCATGGGCGGTTGGGTCACCGACAACCTTACCTGGCGCTGGGCCTTTTACATCAACCTGCCCGTGGGCATCTTGTCTTTGCTGCTGACTTTCCTCTTTATTTTCGACCCGGAGTACCTCAAAAAGCAACGGGCCGGCAGTATCGACTACTGGGGGCTGGGATTGCTGGTGGTGGCCCTGGGGGCCCTGCAGATAGTGCTGGATAAAGGGGAGCGGGAAGACTGGTTTTCTTCGGCGTTTATTTTCCGCCTGGCCATCATGGCCGGGGCGGCCTTAATTATCTTCATTTATCATGAGCTCAAGACAAGGCACCCGGTGGTGGACCTGCGCCTCTTTAAGGAGCGCAACTATGCCTCCGGGGTGACCATCATGTTCTTTTTCGGCTATGTCCTTTACGGCAGTATCATGCTCCTGCCCCTTTATCTCCAAACGATGATGGGCTACGATGCCACCCTGGCGGGCTGGGCCCTGGCCTTCGGGGGCATCGGCTCGATCTTGATTATGCCGGTGGTGGGACGGTTGACCATGGTGGTGGATAGCCGGAAAATCGTGTTCGTGGGCCTGATGATTAATGCCTACGCGGTCTATCTCATGAGCCAGTACAACACCGATATTAATTTTTTCCATGCCTGGTGGCCCCGCTTCGTCCAGGGCTTTGGCCTGGGGTCCACTTTCGTGTCCCTGACCACTCTCACCATGTCCCGCATTTCCCAGGAAAAAATGGGCAATGCCACCGGCATCTTCAACCTGATGCGCAACCTGGGGGGCTCCTTCGGCATTGCCACCGCCACCACCCTCTTGTCCCGCCGCAGCCAGTTCCATCAGAGCCATCTGGTGGAACACCTCACTCCCTTGTCTCTGCCTTTCAGCGAGTGGCAGCACCGCCTGTCCCAGGCCCTGCCCGACCTGGGGAGCAACTGGCAGCTGTGGAACGCCCCCCAGGCCCTGGCCGGGCTTTATAATGAAACCTTGCGGCAGGCAAGGATGCTGGCCTTTTGCGACGACTACCATTTTTTTACCATCGTCTTTCTCTGCCTCCTGCCCCTGGTCTTCCTCATGCGCCGCCTTCCCCGGGCCCACCCGGAAGAAACGAAATGAAGGGAAGAGGTTGAAAATAGGGCCAGGGCAAGATAATATTCATGTTCGGTAACCAGAGGAGAAAAACCTGACCTCTGGTGCCGGCTACTAAAGAATCCTGCCTTTCTCGAAACCCCTCTCCACAAGGACGGCTGGTTGCGTAAAGTTAATTTGGTGTTGGTGGCGATTGCCGTAGTCTTTCTCATCTGGATCATGGACCGGGTGGGTTGGGCCACCCTAGGCCGGAACCTGCTGCAGGTGGGCTGGTATTGGCCTTTGTTGCTTCTGCCCTATGGCCTGGTAAACCTGCTGGAAGCCATCTCCTGGAAGTTCATCCTGGTGAACCGGGAGCACCGGCCTTCCCTCAACCGTCTTTTTTGGCTGCGGCTGGGAGGGGAGGCCCTGAACCAGCTCACGCCCACCGCCAGTCTCGGGGGCGAGCCTTTTAAGGCTTCCGCCCTGCATGCCGGGGGAACTTCCTGGGACGAAGCCACGGCCTCGGTGGTCATTCACAAAGGCATCCTGGTGTTGAGCCTGGCGCTGTATATCTTTCTGGGACTGGCCCTGGCCCCCTTTCTGTTGCCCGGGGCCTCCTCCCACCTGATGATCTTGTGCCTGGCCGCCCTGGGCCTGGCCGGGGCAGGAGGAGCTTTTGTCTTTGCCCAGCGCCGGGCTCCCTGCACCACCGGCATCCGTCTTCTGGACCGCTTTGGCCTTTGCCCGGCGGCCATAAAAGAGAAGGAAGAGACCTTCAATAACGTGGATGCCCGCATGGCCGGATTTTACCGGGGATATCCGGGGCGCTGCTTCTTAGCCTTTTTGCTATTCTTCTGCAGTTGGTTGCTGCACGGTGTGGAAGTCTACCTGATGTTCTGGCTGCTGGGCCACCCCATCGGCTGGAATCTGGCCATCTGCCTCGATGCCCTGGCCATGCTCTTCACCGCGTTGGGATTCTTTATCCCCGCGGCCGCGGGGGTGCAGGAGGGAGGCAACATTCTGCTCTCCCTGGGGTTTGATCTGGGCATGGTCCTGGGGGTGGCTTTCAGCATCCTGAGGAGGCTCAGGGAGGCCTTCTGGCTGTCCCTGGGGCTGATCGCGGTATCCCGGGAAAAATAAAAAGATTCACCACAGAGGCACAGAGGACACAGAGATTCACAGAGAAAGAATTTTTTTGGCGTTGCCAGCGCCAAAAATAAAACTGTTTTCTCTGTGGTCCTCTGTGCTCTTTGTGTCTCTGTAGTGAATCTTTTGTTATCTCAACATGCGGAACGCGGTCTGTTTCAGGCGGCGGATCTCTTCTTCGGCGCGGCGCAGGTTTTTCTGGTGAATGGCGTCCCGGATCTTGCGGACGATCTCATCGAGCCTCAAAGGCTTGAACACGTAATCGATATGTTCCAGATAAACCATGCTTGGGGTCTGGCTCCGCCGCTGCATCATGACAATGAAGCGCATGCTGGGGTCGCGGTCCCGGACGCTTTCCAGGAGCCGCTGCTGCTCGGCCAGATGGTGGTCGGTGATCAACAGATCGAAGGTGGACTCTTCCAAGGCCTGCAGGGCTTCGGCCACCGTGGTCACCATGGTGAATTCCTGCATTCCGCAAAGACGGATGACGGAAGAAAGGAAATCCCGGCACCAGTCTTCAGGATCCACTACCAGGATCCGCGTCCGGCGTTCGACGACCTCAGCCCTCATCCCGGAGTCTCCTTGAAGGATATTCAAGGATTAATTTACTAATCAACTGCGCCTTTGGCAAGGGGGAGAAAGTTTTTTCTGCGGTTCCGGCCGGGATTTGCCCTGTAGGGAAGGGGGTAATTCATCCAGTTTAAACGTAGGCGCGAACCTTGTGTTCGCCCCGGAAAGTTCAGGACGAACACAAGGTTCGCGCCTACAAAAAATACCTGCGTCAATGAATTGTTTTAAGGTCTGATCCCAGCTCTTTAGGGAATGACGATTTCTTCCTCGGGATTAAGGAGGCTCAGGACGATGCCGTCTTTCACTTTGGGATAGAAGTAAGTGGATTTCCGGGGCATGGTGAGGCCCGCCTCCGCCACCTGCTGCACCTGCTCCACCCGGGTGGGGTTCAGCAGAAAAGCCATAGAGGCTTCCCTGCGGCTCAAAATATCGAGGACCTCCGGGATCTTGCTGTTGAACTTGCAGGTCTGCTGATCATCCAGGGCTTGGGCGTCAAGTCCCAGGACTTTTTCGAAAATCAGGTAGTTCAACACCACCACGTCCAGTTGGGCCAGGGCCGGGTGCATTTCCCGGGCCAGGAGTCTTTGCCGCACTCCGTCCCGTAATTGCAACCGCCAGGCCCGCAGCCCGAATCCCAGGAGAATGAAGGTCGTCTCTTGGGAGGAACCCTTAGCAAGATTTTCCTTGAGGAACTCGACCTCGGGAGGAGTTCCGGCTCCAAGCAAGGGAGTCACCTCGAAATATTCCCACAGCCGTTGCAGCAAGGCCCTTTCTTCCCACTGCTTCACCCGGGGGCCCGCCAGCAGGCGGTGGGCCATGAGGATAACCAGCTGCGGGTCGTACATGTTGGCGAGATACATCAGCATATAATTGAAGGAAGCATGCGCCGGCGCCTGGGGATATCTGCTTTTCATCCATTTTTGGTAATCCAGCGCGGTTTCGTAACGGTGATGCCCGTCGGCGATAAACAGGGTCATCTTCTCAAAAGCGCGGTGGACCGCGTGCAGACAGGAGGTCTCAGCGACCCGGAAAACTCTCTGGAAGTCGCCCTCCGAGTCCCTGAAGGCCAGCATCGGTTCTGCCGGCAGTCCCCGGCGCAGCTCTCCCAATACCTGGTCTTCCCGGTCGGGGTAAAGGGTGAAGATGGGAGAAAAATGGGCCTGGGTCTGTTTAAAGAGTTCCAGGCGATCCGCCTTGGGCGCGGAAAAGGTCTGCTCGTGGGGGCGGATCACCCCGCTGCTGAAAGGCTCCAGCCGCACCAGGGCCGCGAGCCCGGTCCGGGTGAATTTTCGCCCCTCCACCTCGAACTCGGTTTCCCAGAGATAATAAGCCGGCTCCGGGTCCCGCACCAGGACTTGCTCCTGCCGCCATTGCCGGAAAGTGGCCGCGGCCCGGGTGTAGCGGTTCTGGAGGAGGTTGTCCCCGGCCAAGGCCTGGGGCAAGATGAGGTGCACCATATTATTAGGGTGATGCGCGGCAAAAGCTTCCCGTTCCTCGGGGCGGATCACGTCATAGGGTGGGGTGACCACGTCTTGCGGATGCGGAATTTTAGCGGGATTGTAATGCAGCGCCCGGAACGGAGCGACTTGGGCCAATGCTTCATCCTCCTGGCTTTGAATAACCGCTTAAATTTAACATTGATGCGCCAGAGGTCAATAGGGAAAAAAACTTCCGGCCCCCCGAGACATCTCCTGGGAAAGCCCATAAAAAATTATTGACCCTGGAGAACATAAAAGTTATATATCTTTGAATAACATTTTGCTTGGCAAAGGACTGGGTTATGCGGTTAACCCCTTTCCCTTAAGGGGAAGGGGTTAAACAGGTTTCGGAGTCAAAAAAATTGGGCAGCAACGCTCCCTTCCTCGTGCTTACCGAAACAGCCGGGGCCCGGTACCTTATGCCCTGAAGTCCATTGAAATTCAGGGCCGCGTCGGCCAGCGACGCCACTGGTTGATCTGCCGGGCATAACCCGGTGATGCCATACCTGGTGCGAGGAGGATGAAAGATTGAAAAAACCAGAAGCTGCTTTTGGACTACATCTCACTTTAGATGGCTATGAAGGCAGTCAAGAGCAGTTAGCTAACCTGGACACCATATATGAATTTTTGGAGCACTGCCCGGACCTGATCCACATGACCAAAATCATGCCCCCTTACGTGTTCAAATACCACGGTAAGGTGCCGGAGGATTGGGGGGTTTCCGGATTCGTGCTCATCGCTGAAAGCCACATCAGTATCCACACCTTCCCGGACCGGGCCTATCTCAGCCTGGATATCTTTTCCTGCAAAGACTTTGATTACCAGCAAGCGATAGCCTACGTCACCGAACTGTTCGGGATCACCCGCCACGAGATCAATCTGTTGGATCGGGGCCTGGAATTCCCCAAAGAAGTCAAAACGGTGGCGAACTTTATGCGGCAGGAACGGAGCCAGATGCGAGGCTGAGCATGGACGAGGCCGAAAGTAATTCTTCCGGCTTCCTGAAGCGGCTCCGGCAGCGTTTCTCCCGCAGGACCATCACGCAGCCGGAAGATCTCGAACGCGAAATCCAAAGCATCATCGATGTCGGCGAAGAACGAGGTCTGATCAGCCGCCAGGAAGGGGAGTTGATCGAGAGTATCTTTGAGTTCAAGGATACCCTCGTCCGGGAAATCATGGTCCCCCGCCTGGAAATCATCGGCGTGGAGCGCCACGCCCCTATTCACCAGATCATCGGCCTTATCCTGGAAAAGGGCCATTCCCGCCTGCCGGTCTTTGAAGGCGACATCGACCACGTCAAAGGCATCCTCCTGGCCAAAGACCTCCTGGTCTTCTGGCAGACCCCGGAAGAGACCTGGGATCTGGGCCGGGTCCTGCGTCCGCCCTATTTCATCCCGGAAAGCAAGAAGATCAGCGACCTCCTCCGGGACCTGGTGGAGCGCAAAACCCAGATCGCCATCGTTATCGATGAATACGGGGGCACCGCCGGCATCATCACCCTGGAGGACATCCTGGAAGAGATCGTCGGGGAGATCTATGACGAATACGACCGCATGGAACCCCGCCTGATCCCCGAGGCTGACGGCTCTGTCCTGGTGGACGCCAGGCTGGACGTGGAAGAGTTGATGTATCACTT
>JAKAGH010000180.1 GCA_021817645.1 Deltaproteobacteria bacterium | reverse complement strand
CGATCTAGATTGCCGATCTTGCTGGGCAGGCTCTTTAAAAACCAGATATGCACTACCGGGCAGGCCAATTCGATATGGCCCATCCGTTCCCGGCGCACCTTGCTTTGGATGACTTCGACGCCGCATTTTTCGCAGGTGATGCCCCGGTGCTTCATGCGCTTGTATTTGCCGCAGTTGCACTCGTAGTCTTTGGCCGGGCCAAAAATCTTGGCGCAAAACAACCCATCCCGCTCCGGCTTGAAAGTGCGGTAGTTGATGGTCTCCGGCTTCTTCACTTCCCCGTGGGACCAGGAACGGATCATCTCCGGCGACGCCAAAGACAACCGCACCGCCTCGATGCTGATGGGGTCTTCAGGACGGGCGAACAGGCTATTTAAATCTTCTAAAGCCACTTCCCGCATTTTTTCCATAAAACCTTATTCCTTTGTGGATTCCTTTTTCAGGAGCTCCACGTTCAAAGCCAAACTCTTAAGTTCCCGCACCAGGACGTTGAAGGATTCCGGCAGTCCCGCTTCCAGGTCGTATTCACCTTTGAAGACCTTTTCGTACATACGGGTGCGGCCGGCCACGTCGTCCGATTTGACCGTCAGGAATTCCTGGAGGGTGTAGGCCGCGCCGTAAGCCTCCAGGGCCCAGACCTCCATCTCCCCGAGACGCTGGCCGCCGAATTGGGCCTTGCCGCCCAAAGGCTGCTGGGTCACCAGGGAGTACGGGCCGATGGACCGGGCGTGGATCTTATCCGCTACCAGGTGGTGGAGCTTCATCATGTACATCACGCCCACGGTGACTTCCCGGTCAAAGGCTTCCCCGGAGCGGCCGTCATATAATCTGGCCTGGCCCCCCAGGGGCAGCCCCGCCTCTTGCAGACGGTTCATCACTTCCTCTTCGGTAGCGCCGTCGAATACCGGCGAAGCCATGGGAATGCCGTCCCGGTAATGCTTTTCCCAGAACTGGCGCAGCTCATCAAATGAGAGGGCGTCGATCTCCGCGTCCAGGGCCGGGTTCTTTAAAATACCCTTCAGGCGGGCTTTGATGGCGTCCACGCTGTAGAAGCGGTCGATCATCTCTCCCACCTGTTTGCCCAGGGCGTGCGAGGCCCACCCCAGATGGGTCTCCATTACCTGACCCACGTTCATGCGGGAGGGCACGCCCAGGGGATTGAGCACGATGTCCACCGGGGAGCCGTCCGCAAAATAAGGCATGTCCTCTTCCGGCATAATGCGGGAGACCACGCCCTTATTGCCGTGGCGGCCGGCCATTTTATCGCCCACGGCCAGCTTGCGCTTCATGGCCACAAAGCACTTGACCTTTTTGATCACCCCTGGGGGCAGTTCATCCACTTTCCGGAGGCGCCCCAGTTTGGCCTCAAAGAGCATGTTCACCAGGTGCAGCTGTTCCTGGTAACGATCCAGGAGGGCATCCACCTGATCCTCCAGGCCGGCCTCCTGGAAGGAGACATGGCGCCAGTATTCCAGGGCTCTCTTGGCTACCATCTCCGCCGGCACCGCCGCGCCTTTCTCCAGGATGGTCGTGCCCTGGCGCTCGTCTTCCAGGGGCTCCTCCACCTTTTTCCCGGCCACCAGGTCCGCCATTTTTTGGCGGTAGCTCTGGGAAATGATGGCGATTTCGTCCGCCTGGTCTTTTTGGAGCTTGGCCACCGCCTCATCTTCGATGGAGCGGCTGCGATCGTCTTTTTCCACGCCTTTCCGGGAAAAGACCCGGGCGTCGATCACCACCCCTTCGATCCCCGGGGGGACTCTGAGGGAAGTGTCTTTCACGTCCCCGGCCTTCTCGCCGAAGATGGCCCGGAGCAGCTTTTCCTCCGGAGTGAGCTGGGTTTCCCCTTTGGGGGTGATTTTGCCCACCAGGATGTCGCCGGGGCGGACCTCGGCGCCGATACGGATAATGCCGCTGTCGTCCAGGTTGCGGAGAGCCTCTTCCCCCACGTTGGGAATGTCCCGGGTGATCTCTTCTTTGCCCAGCTTGGTGTCCCGGGCCATGACCTCGAATTCTTCAATGTGGATGGAAGTGAAGACGTCTTCCTTCATCAGCCGTTCGCTGACCAGGATGGAATCTTCGAAGTTGTAGCCGCCCCAGGGCATGAAGGCCACCACCACGTTTTTGCCCAGGGCCAATTCTCCGGTAGCCGTGGCCGGGCCGTCGGCGATGATCTGGCCTTTTTCCACCCGGTCCCCTTGCGTGACGATGGGCCGCTGGTTGAAGCAGGTATTCTGGTTGGTCCGCTGGAACTTCACCAGCTTATAGATATCCACCGGCGAGCCGTTGCCCCCCGGCGCGGGCTCCGCGGCCCGGATGACGATACGGGAGGAGTCCACGTCTTCCACCACGCCGCTGCGGCGGGCCACGATCGTCACCCCGGAATCCCGGGCCACCACTCCCTCCATGCCCGTGCCCACGATGGGCGCGTTGCTGGTCAGAAGCGGCACCGCCTGGCGCTGCATGTTGGAGCCCATCAAGGCGCGGTTGGCGTCGTCATGCTCCAGGAAGGGGATCAAGGACGCTGCCACCGAGACCAGCTGGTTGGGAGAGACGTCCAGGTAATCGACCTTCTCCGGACTGATCATAATGTACTGGTCGCCGTGCCGGGCCTCAATATGATCGTCCAGGCACCTGCCCTCCGCATCCAGGCGGGCGTTGGCCTGGGCGATGATCTTGTTTTCTTCCTCCAGGGCGCTCAAATACCTGACTTCCCGGGTGACCCGGCCTTTTTCCACCACCCGGTACGGGGTCTCGATAAACCCGAACTCGTTGACCCGGGCGAAGGTGCTCAGAGAGACGATGAGACCGATGTTGGGACCTTCCGGGGTTTCAATGGGGCAGATCCGGCCGTAGTGGGTGGGATGCACGTCCCGCACTTCGAAACCGGCCCGCTCCCGGGTCAAGCCCCCAGGTCCCAGGGCGGACAGACGCCGCTTGTGGGTGATTTCGCTCAAGGGGTTGGTCTGGTCCATGAACTGTGAGAGCTGGGAAGTGCCGAAAAATTCCTTGATCACCGCCTGCACCGGCTTGGCGTTGATCAGGTCATGGGGCATCAGGGTATCCAGGTCCTGGATGGCCATGCGTTCCTTGATGGCCCGCTCCATGCGCACCAGGCCCACCCGGAACTGATTCTCCAGGAGTTCCCCCACCGCCCGGACCCGGCGGTTGCCCAGGTGGTCGATGTCGTCCACCGGTCCTTCCCGGTCTTTTTGGAAGATGAGTTCCCGCACTGCCAGGAGGATGTCGTCGGGCACCAGGGTGGTCTGCGTGAGCGGCAGTCCCTGCCCTTCGGGCCTAAGCTTCAGATTCAGCTTCAGCCGCCCCACCGGGGAAAGATCGTAGTATTCGGCATTGAAGAACAGGTTCTGGAAAAAGGTGCCCGCCACTTCGGGGTTGGGACGGTTGCTGGGACGCAGCCGCCGGTAAATCTCCAGGATAGCCTCGCCCATGTTGGCGGTTTTGTCCGCCACCAGGGTGTTGCGCAGGCACGGGCTGACATTGACCCCGTCAATATAGAGGAGGTCCAGTTCCTTCACTCCCCGGGTCTGCAGCAGCTCCACCTTTTCCTGGGAGAGCACTTCGTTGCACAGCACCAGGGCGTCGCCGGTCTCCGGGTCCAGAATGTCATGGGCCACCACTTTGCCCGCCAGGTCCCCGGGGGAGCCGAACAGGTACTCCACCTTGGCCTTTTTCAGCTTGGCGATGACCGCCGGGGTGATGCGCTTCATTTTCTTATGGATGACGTCTCCGGTTTTCGGGTCCAGGATGTCATCCGAGGAGGTTTTGTCCACCAGGAGTTCCGGGATGAACTTGCGGCGGACCGTTTCCGCCTCCAGATAGATCTTTTCCGTTTGATAGAAGAAATTGAGGAGCTGCTCGGTGGTGTAACCCAGAGCCTTCAGCAGGATAGTGGCCGGAAACTTCCGCCGCCGGTCGATGCGCACGTAAAGGATATCTTTGGGGTCAAATTCAAAATCGATCCACGACCCCCGCAGAGGGATGAGACGGGCGGAATAGATGATCTTGCCGCTGGAGTGGATCTTGGCCCGGTCGTGGTCGATAAACAACCCCGGGGAGCGGTGCAGCTGGCTGACCACTACCCGTTCCGTGCCGTTGATGATAAAAGTGCCGTGTTCGGTCATCAGGGGCAGAGTGCCGAAATAGATTTCCTGCTCCTTGATGTCCCGGATAGCCTGGGTCTTGGCATCGGGGCCCACTTCATAGACCACCAGGCGCACCCGGATCTTCATCGGCACCTCGTAGGTCATGCCCCGCTGCAGGCATTCGTCTACATCATACTTGGGGTCTCCCAGGCTATAGTCCACGAACTCCAGCGAACACGCACCGCTGAAGTCTTTGATGGGAAAGACGCTTCTAAACACCCCGTGCAGCCCGTAATCCTGGCGTTCAACGGGGGGTAAATCTTTTTGCAAGAAACGGAGATAGGACTCCCTTTGCATCTCGATGAGATTAGAGATGTCCACGATCCGCTCGATCTTGCCGAAATTCTGGCGATACGCTCTTAAAGGCGATAATGCTTTGGCCATGGGTACTCCTTAAGATGGCCGGTTTACTAAAAATTCCCCTTTAGCCTCGGCGGCCGCGGGGAAAAGGGAAAGAGGGGAAAAGGAATCAAGGCAGTAAAGTCCGCCTTTTTCCCTTTTCACCATTTCACCTTTATGCCTCTATTTAACCTCGACGGTAGCCCCTTGGGCCTCCAGCTTCTTCTTGACTTCCTCGGCCTCGGCCTTGGAGATGGCTTCCTTCAACACCGTGGGGGCGTTTTCCACCGCTTCCTTGGCTTCCTTCAGCCCCAGGCTGGTGACTGCCCGCACTTCCTTGATCACCTGGATCTTATTAGCGCCGCAGGCCGTCAGGACCACATCGAATTCGGTCTTTTCCTCTTCCACGGGCGCGGCCGCCGCTCCGGGAGCAGCCACCGCCGCCACCGCCATGGGTGCGGCCGCGGATACCCCAAACTTCTCTTCCAGCTCCTTGATGAGCTGGGAGAGCTCCAATACCGTCATGTTGGCCAGGTAGTCGACTACCTCAGCGTGGGAAATGGCCATCGTTACTCCTCCTTATCCTCTCATGCGCATCTTGCTGACCGCATAATCTAACTGCAACCCTGGAGTTGCATGATTTCCTTAGTTATTAACGGTGACGCCGGCCCAGGCCTGCGTCTACTCAGCCGCCGCCGGGCTGGGGGTCTCAGGCTCAGGCTCAGGCTCGGGTTCGGGCTCAGCCGGAGCCTCAGCCGGGGCCGCAGCCGCGGCCGGCTCACTTTCGGCTTTCTTATCCTTCAGGGCCACCAGGACGTTGAGCAGGTTCCGAATCACCCCTGCCAACACGGTCACCAACGCCGTGGGCACTCCCTGCAGGACTCCCAAAAACTGGGCCAACAGGATTTCCCGGTCCGGCAGTTTGGACAAAGCCTCCAACTCCGCAGCCGTCAATACCTGTCCGGAGAGCACTCCGGCTTTGAGTTTAAATTGCGGCTTTTCCTGGGCGAACTTGATGAGCACCTTGGCCAGGGTCACCGGGTCGCCATACCCGAAAGTCACCGCATTGGGACCCACAAAGTGCGAACTCAGGTGGGCCATGGGGCTGTCTTTGCCCGCGGCCCGGGAGAGCAGGGTGTTTTTCACCACCTTCACCTCTCCCTCAGCTTCCTGGACCTGCCGCCGCAGCCGGGTTACCTCTTCCACCTTCAGACCGGTGAAATCCGCTAAAATATTGAAGCGGGACCGCTCGATCCGGTCCTGGATCTCTTGAACGATCTCGGCTTTCTCTGGTTTGCGCACCCCATCCTCCTTAGAGCAGGCGTATCAAATTCTTGACATCCGCGGCGTCCACCGGGATGCCCGGCCCCATAGTGGTGGACAGATGGATGCCCTTCAGATAAGCGCCTTTGCTGGTGGCGGGCTTCAGGCGCATCAGCGTGTCCATCAAGGCCGCCAGGTTCTGCAGGAGCTTGTCGGCCCCGAAAGACACCTTGCCCACCGGCGCATGCACCACGCCGGCCCGGTCCACCCGGAAATCCACCTTGCCGCCCTTGAGGTCATTGACCGCCTTGGCCACGTCAAAGGTCACGGTGCCCACCTTGACGTTGGGCATCAAGCCCCGGGGGCCCAAAATTTTGCCGATCTTCCCTACCTGGCCCATCAAATCCGGGGTGGCCACGGCCTTATCAAAATCCATCCAGCCGCCCTTGATCCGCTCAACCAAATCTTCGGCCCCGACAACGTCGGCGCCGGCGTCCAGGGCCTCTTTTTCCTTTTCCCCTTTAGCGAATACCAGGACCCGTACGGTCTTGCCCAGGCCATGGGGCAGCACCACCGCGCCCCGGACCATCTGGTCCGCGTGCTTGGGGTTGACCCCCAACGCCACCGCGGTTTCCAGGGTCTCGTCAAACTTGCTGCTGGCCGTCTCTAAGGCTAAACCTACTGCTTCCTGGTAGGGGTAGCGGTGGCCGGAGTCTATCTTGGCGGCCACCTCCCGATATCGCTTGCCATGTTTGGCCATCGGTGTCTCCCTTATTTTAGTT
>JAKAGH010000179.1 GCA_021817645.1 Deltaproteobacteria bacterium | reverse complement strand
TCGGATGTACGCTATGGTGATGATGAGGGCCAGGATCAGACCTCCCTGAAAGGCCAGCCCCCCATCCCAGACCTTGAAAATATCAAGGGGCTTCTCCAGATACCGGTGCAGGTTCAGGAGCACTTCCAGGGCCCGGGCTCCAACCACCGCGGCCACCAGGATATATAACCCCAGATCCCAGATGCGGCCCGGCGGCAGACCCACCCGCCGGGCCTCCCGGCCCGCCACCCCGAGAGCTGCCAAAAAGGCCAGGCAAAGCAAAGAGCCGTAGGTAAAAATGTTGATGGGACCGATTTTTAATAAGATTGGATACATCCGTTTTTCCTGTTCAAGTGGGTTTATCGATAGAAATTTTTTGATAGCTGCCGCCAATCTCCGCAGCCTTGATGATTACCGCTCATTATAGTTGACGGAATCGTTGCCGCAACAGGAATATCGAGAGAAGTTTCTGAGGCCGTGAGGAAAAAGCGATCCTTAATTTTCCCCATTGACTATATATATTATTTTGATTATCCAATATATTAGGTACTTATCCTTCAAGGGGGGATTTAAGGGAAGACTAAAATTCATAAATTTTGCGCTCTGAACAATTGGCAGTTACCGGACACCATACCCCACCCGGGAGATGACTCGACCGTGAATTGCCTAAAGAGCAAACGGACAAATTGACTCCAACGGCTGCAAGTGCGGGGAGTCCCTAGGGGTACCGGGTTCTTTTTCCAAAGTGGAAAACCAATGCCTCGGAATCAACTTGAGACTGAAAGGTGTGTGATAACGGGCCATAAGTCCGGATTATCCTTCTGTTTAGTGAGTTCTGGTTCAAACTTATACTAAACAGATTCCAGGAGAATCCGGACTTTTTTTCGGTTAACCGAATGACACTGAAATAGGTGACCTACCAATTGACCCATGGACCTCGAATGATTAACTTGTGAAACACAAAAATCTTTGGCGGTTTCAACCCTTACGCTCGTTTCCATAAAAAAGTTTATGCCGAGCCCGATCGGAAAGGTGCGGTGCAGCTTGGCTCACCGCAGCGGGAATGGGAGTAGGAACAGGAAATGGGAACGATGAGGTGTCACTATTTAGCGCTTTTGCGGTCCCCCACTGAATAACAAAGAGGTAAAAAAATGGCCAGGTATGGAATGGTGATTGATGTGCGCAAGTGCCTGGGCTGCATGTCTTGCGCGGTATCATGCAAAATGGAGAACAGCATTGCTTTCGGCGTATTCCGCGCCTGGGTAAATGTGGCCGAAAGGGGCGATTATCCGCAGGTTAGGAGGCATTTTCTTCCCCGACTATGCAACCATTGCCAGAATCCCCCCTGTACGTGGGTTTGCCCGGTTAAAGCCACGTTTTATAATAAGGCGGACGGCCGGGTAGTTATCAACAGAGATAGATGTATAGGTTGCGGCTATTGTATAGAGGCCTGCCCTTACGCTTCCCGTTTTGCCAGCCCGACGGTTCATACTGCCGATAAATGCGACTTTTGTGGACACCTCCTGGCGATCGGAGAGAAGCCTGCCTGCGTCAGAAACTGCCTCGGCCAATGCCGCATCTTCGGTGATCTGGACGATCCCAATAGCGAACCGTCGATACTTTTAGCAGAAAACCCAGTACAAGTGATACGCCCTGAACTTGGCACGTTGCCAAAGGTATATTACATTGGGGCCGATATTTTGACTCAGGCGCAAGGGAGGTGGGAGTAATGATTAATTATCTCAACCTGGTTATCAATGAACCCCGCTGGGGAATATTGGTGTCGTTTTATTACTTCCTCCTCGCAATCAGCTCAGGTACGATGATTGTTGCCCTTCTTCCCGGTTTTCTTGGCAATCCCATTACCGATAAGGTTTTTAAAAAAGCGTCGTATGCGAGCCTTATTGCGTTGCTCATTGTTCCGCTAGTGCTTATTGCAAAATTATTGCAGCCGATGCGATTTATCTTTCTTTTCAATCCCATGTATTTTAATCCATTATCCCCCCTCGCTTGGGGGGGATTGTTACTTACCGCGTATGGAGCAGTATTGGTATTTTTCATGTATCAGCGGGGCTGGATCGGAATCAAGCAGTCTCAGACAGCGATGCGAGAAACTGTCGCTGCCGGTGAATCCGGGATCAGGGGAATCACGCTCGGATTGTTTTTTTTAGGTTTGGCGGTTACTCTCTTGCCTCCGGCGGAACTTATCGTAGTTCACGGGAAGGCCTTTTGGCGAGGGGATTTGCTGCCGGTTTATTTCTTTACATCAATCCTTGCCGGTGCTGCTGTTCTGGCGGCACTTCTATCTATCTATGAAGAAGAAGCCAACATTAGATTTTACACAAATATAATGATTATTTCCATTACCCTCAGCGTGATTTGGATTATCTTACGATCAATCAGCTTAACAACGGGTGGCACTGAGGAAGTGCTTGCCCTGAAGAAATGGTGGAGTAATTCCGTATTTCTAACCGGGGAAGTTCTTCTTGGATTAATCGTGCCTTTCGTACTCCTGGTAAGGGGAGGGACAAAGTACGTGTCTGTGCGCATAATAATTGCCAGCGTGTTGGCGATAGTCGGGGTTTTTGCCATGCGTTATGTAGTTATTGCGATCGGTACTACCGCGATATTACCTTAGTAACTCCGTCAGATGCGAATAAATCAAGGGAGGTTACAGCACTAATGGGAACTCCTGAAATATCAAGAAGGACATTCGTAAAACTATCCGCTGCCTTCGCGGCCGGCGCGGGTTTAAGTTTAGGTTTAGGTACAGATCTTCTCAACTTGATGAAAATCGGAGCAGCAGAGGCGAAGGAGCTAAGCCAACAACTGGCGGGCGTATTGAAGAAGTATACGGCGTGTGCCATGTGTCCCGCGGAATGCGCCCTGGAAATGTGGATAAAAGATGATCGGGTATTTAAAATTTACGGTAACGCCAGTTGTCCTTTTAATGATGGAACCGCTTGTGCGAAAGGGGCGGCAGGACAGCAACTGATATATTCTCCGGACCGGCTAAAGCACCCCATGATTCGCGTCGGCGAGCGGGGCGAAGGCAAATTTAAGCGAGTTTCTTGGGAAGAAGCCATCGACTTTGTTGCCCAAAAATTGACCAAGATTAAATCCGAGTTCGGGGCGGAGTCCATTATCATGGATGCCGGGGACGTCACCGACCGGGATCAATACTACCGCCTATTTTTCGCCTATGGCAGCCCTAACTGTACGGAACATGGCTCCATCTGCGACACGCCCAGACGGCATGGACCGAAGCTCATGTTAGGCGGCAAGCGTATAGAGCCTGATATCATGAGGCCGGTGCTGGTACGGCAAAAAAATGGCAGCTTGCAGTATGACAAGCAATATCGCACTAAACTGATCATCTTTCATGGATGGAACCCATTCGTCGCCACGCGGATTACCTACGAAGGGCGGGGGACGGTTGCGGCAAAAGTTGAAAACGGATGCAAGATTATCGTAGTCGATCCCGCCCACACCAATACTGCCGCTAAGGCCGATATGTGGCTGCCAATCCGGCCCAGCACCTCCCCGGACTTCTTCGCGGCTATGTTGCGGTATATCCTGGAAAACGATGACCCAACGCGTTTTGACCGGCGGTACATTGACTGGGGATTCAAGAAGTTCAGCCTGGGCTGGGAAGAGTTCGAAGCATCGTTTAAATCTTGGTGGAACAAGAGCGACCCCATTAATAACCTGCCGTACTTCAGCCTGGAATGGGCTGAAAATCGCACCGGTTTACCGAAAGAACAGATTGCAGAAGTGGCCCACTTATTTGGTATCACCAAGCCGGCAGCCCTCGTTTGGGGCATGCAAAGTCCCGGCCACAATTATAACGGTTATGTAGCTTCAATTTTAGGCACGGCACTCAACATCATTACCGGGAACTTCGATGTCCCCGGCGGCGCCATCGATACGGAAATTACTAAAGCCAGCAAAGGCGGCAACGCGACTGGCAAGCATTTCAAGAACAAAAAAGTCAAACGCACGATCGATGGTAAGGAAATAGAAGGTGAAGTCGAACGCCTGCACATGGATGCTTATGGTGACTGGCCGGCAGGCTGGGATGAAGTTGTTGGCGATTTTCCGCGGCGTTTCCTAGAAGGGGTAACGATCAACTACGGCCCGTTCAAAGGACATAAATACTCCATTAAAGCATTCTTTATCCGTACCGGCAACCCGATCATCACGGGTTCGGCAACCTACCGATGGAAAGAGGCGCTTACCGCCAAGGAGAAAAATGGCGAGTACAAAGTCCCCTTGGTGGTAAATATCGATTCACTTTACCTGGAAACCGGGATGTATGCCGATGTCATTTTGCCTGAGGCCAGCTACGCCGAGCGCATGAGCCTTTCCGACATCTACCCGCCGCATGCGCTTCTCTTCCTCCGGGACGCCGTTATCAAGCCGCTGCATGAATGCAAGAACCCCACCGACATCATGAACATGCTGGCCAAACGGTTGGCAGACTTGGGAGACAAAGACCTCAAGGCGTCTGACTTCTGGGAAAAATATAAATCGGAAGAAGATTTTGTGGATGAAATGTTAGCCGGTTCACCGGGGATGTTTAACATCGGAGAGCCGCTCCCCTATCCTAACTTCCCCGAGGGCTACAAGATTACCGGAACGCCGGAATCGCTGGAAGCCGGAAAAGTCAACATCAACCATGAGAAGAAAGAGGTGAAAGGCGAACTCTTGACGGTCAAGTGGCTGCGCGCGCACAAAGGCGTCGCCGTTTGGCCGATGAGTTGGAATCGTTACCGCCGCTTCGATAAAGAGAAGCTTGAGTATGTGCCTAATAAAACATGGCCACCAACCGGCTCCAAAATGATTGAGTTCAGCTTCAAGCGGTATGAGCAGTATAATAAACTCATTGAGGCCAGCGGTATCATCCCCATAGGGTTAAAGCAGTTGGGCTGGGAGCGGTATCCGCAAAGCTTCTACTGGTTTGAAACGAAATGGAATCCCTACACTAATCCCGAATATGCCAAGTACGCCAAGGATTTTCCCTTCCAAATCATCTGTGGCCGGGTCCATCATGCCATGTCGGGAACCCAATTAGTGCCCTGGCTCGCGGAAACGCCGGCTGAAGGGACATTTATGCCAATGAATAATGCTTTCGAGTATGAAATCGGCGATGCCGATGGCAAGGGTCAGATCCAACCTAAACGCAATAAGTTCAAGGCCAACTCTTGGTGTGTCGGAACCATGGCCATGAACGCTTCCGACGCCACCAAAATGGGGGTTAAAACCGGTGACCAGGTCATGGTGGAAAATCCGCTGGGCAAGAAGACCACGACGAAAGTGTTTGTGACCGAGGGAATTCGACCTGGGACGGTTAAGATGGGGTTCGGCACCGGCGGCCGATTCACTCCCGGCATGGGTGGAACCTATGCCCAAAGGAATTACACGCCGAACCATAACGAGCTGGTCGATCCGGATAATCTATCTCCCATCATGGGCATGCCGACTTATGCCGACATGATAGTCAAAATCACCAAAGTATAGAGACAGGAGGGGGGCTTCTGAATGCGGAAGTCCCCCGAATCAAGGAGTGGCTTCAATGGGGCTGGATGTAGTGGAAGCAGTGTTAAAATTCCGAGTGGACGCTTACAACATACTCCGACATCTGTATCTTTTTGGCCCTCGACGGCATATCATCGATGAACTATTGCATCTTTTTGACAGGATTGACATCGCTAACGCGAGTCCGGATTTGGTGACCAGTTTCAAGCTTCTTGAACCATTGAAAGGATTGGAATCAGCACGGTATGAAGAAACCATAGAACGCTTACAGTACGAGTTTTCACGATTATTCATAGGCCCCGGGAGTCCGCCCGTGCCGCTGTATGAGTCGAGGTATCGTTCACCAGACTCCTTGCTTATGCAGGAAACTGCCATTGCCATACGCCTTAATTATTTGTCATCCGGACTTGTTTCTGGAGGAGCAAGTCATATCCCTGAAGATCATTTGGCGGTGGAACTGGAATACGTCTATTATTTGGCAGGCGAAACACTTAAGGATTTTCAAAAGAACGATACGCAAACGATGAAGGACAATCTGGAAGAGCAGAGGAATTTCTTGCAAGGACGCCTGGACTGGATTGCAGAAATCGCGGAGCGTGTGGTCGCCAATTCTGAGGACTCCATAATAACAGGGATAGTGACCTTTACCCGGGGAATTATCGAAGAGGATGTGGAGTGGCTGAGAACCTATATTGAAAGTGCCTCTGCAAGTCAGCCGGCAGCGGCGATGGTGACAAGGTCGTCGTCTGATACAGGAGCCCAACAGGATGGAGAAATCCATTAATACCAAAACCTCGGTGCAGACCTTCGAGGACTTGCTGGCCGGTTCGGTAGCGGCCCACGGCCATCTCTGCCCGGGCCAAGTGGTGGGGGTGCGGATGGCCATGCTCGGCTTGCGGCTCCTGGACTTTGAGGCTCCCCCCACCTATCCCCAATTGAAGCAGCTCATCGTCTTTATCGAAATGGACCGCTGCACCGGTGACGCGGTGGCTTATGTGACCGAGGTCAAGCTGGGGCGGCGGTCCCTCAAGTTCGTGGATTACGGCATCATGGCCGCC
>JAKAGH010000178.1 GCA_021817645.1 Deltaproteobacteria bacterium | reverse complement strand
CAGCGAATCCATCATCAGATCTTACCAAGACCTGCTGATAATGTGAAAAGCGTCTTTCATCCAAATCTTCATAACTTACTTTAATATTAAGGATACATGGTTTTGTCCAAGTGTTGGCTGTTTCATCATCCGAAAACGCTCCAAAACTATTAGTAATATTCCTTCCATTTTCTAAAATTAAGATTGTTTCCTTGAAACAATTAGTTATATCATCTATAAGGGTTTGATCAGCGTTCTTTGAAAGGTATTTTTCTAATTCCGATTTGTTGATAGTTAGACTTACATTTTTTGCTGGACGGTTACCTGTATTGTTTATCAGGATATTCAATGCTGTTGTGGTTTGTCCACTTCTTGCCATTGTTATCCGTACAGTAACGATTGGACGATTAGCTTCCTGCCACGACTTCCTTGCAAAATAAAATGATATCATTGAAATAATCAATGAGCCCATGCTAATAGCTAAACTAAAGCCAGACATTTTGGTTACCATTTCCCCTCTCAATAAATAAATTATGATTTATACATTCTTTTTCAAGAAAAGATTGGTCGTAATTCGGCGTGCCCGGCACGCCCTATAATACTGGCCCCTGACCCCTGACCCCTGGCCCCTGCTCACCGCTCACTGCCCGCCCCCTCTGCCACTTCCATTCCCTGAACCCCATGATCCCCTGGGGCCGAAAGATCATTAATAACACCAAGAGCAGCGGCCCCACCACCCAGCGCCACAGGCCCAGGGGCCGCAGAATCTCCATGAGCACGGTAAAGATGGTGGCCCCCAGCAGCGAGCCGGTGAGGCTGCCCACGCCCCCCAGGTAAACCATGACCAGCATGTCCGTGGATTTGAGGATGGAGAAGCTCCGGGGGTTGATAAACTGCAGCAGGTGCGCAAACAGCCCCCCGGCCACCCCCGCGAAAAACGCGGAGATGAGAAAGGCATAAAGCTTGAGGCGCCGCGTGTCCACGCCCGTGAGGTTGGCGGCCACCTCGTCTTCCCGGATGGCAGTAATGCCCCGGCCGAAATTGGAATAGACCAGGCGGCGCAGCACGATCACCGTGATCAGCACCCAGGCCGTCACCCAGAAGAGGTTGGTAAGGCGGGGCATGCCCAGAAAGCCCCGGGGGCCTCCCAGGACTTCCAGGTTCTCCAGCACGCTTTTGACGATCATGTTGAAGGCCAGGGTAACGATGGCCAGGTAATCCCCCCGGGTGCGAAACGACGGAAAAGCCACCACCAGCCCGGCCACCGCGGCCGCCAGGCCCCCCGCCACCAATACGGCCGGAAAGGCCCAAAAAGCCCAGGCCCGGGGCAGGACCCAGACAGTGAAGATGGAGGCCGCATAAGCGCCGAGGCCCATGAACCCGGCGTGGCCCACGGAAAACTCTCCCATGTAGCCGTTCACCAGGTTCAGGCTCAGAGTGAGGATCATGTTGATCCCCACGTACATGAGGATCTGCACCACGTAGGGATTGATAAAACCGGACGCGGGCAGGAGCCAGGCCAGGGCGAGGAGCAGGGCCGCTCCCAAGCAGATTAGTGGCTTCTTGCGTTTATCTGAAATTACCATTAAAAAGGGAAATAGAATTTAATAGTGATCAGTAATCAGTAAAAAACTAAAGGCTTGCAGACGCAGATGTATTGACCACTGATCACTGTCATCTCACACCCGCTCAAATACCGGCCGGCCCAGCAGTCCTGTGGGTTTGAAGACCAGAAGCAGGAGCAGCAGGGAAAAAGCCACAAAGTCCCGGTAGGTGGAAGAAGGCAGGATCATGGGGGTGAAGATTTCCACCGCTCCCAGGATAAAGCCGCCCAGCATGGCCCCCCGGATGTTGCCGATCCCCCCCACCACCGCGGCGATGAAGGCCCACCAGCCGATGCGGATGCCCATGTAGGGGTCCAGGACCGGGTAGGCCAGGCCGTACATCATGCCGCCCGCGGCGGCAATGGCGGAGCCGATGGCGAAGGTGAGCGATATCACCCGGTCCACCGGCACCCCCATCAACGGCACGATGGGCCGGTTATACGAAATAGCCCGCATGGCCATGCCCAGCAAGGTGCGGCGCACCAACAGGTCCAGCAGGACCATCAGCACCGCGGCCCCCAGAATGATGAGGACCTGCAGGGGGGTAATGGTCAGGCCCCACACTTCCCAGGCGCCCATGGTGATCAGGGACGGAAAATGCCGGGGCTCCGGGCCCAGCAGCCCCAGGGTAAAGTTCTCCAGAAAGAGGCCCACCCCCAAAGCGGTGATCACCGCCGAGACCCGGGGCGCCTGGCGCAGGGGGCGGTAGGCCAGCCGCTCGATGGTCACCCCCAAAAGTGCGGTGAGCACCATGCTGAAGCACATGGCGCCCACAAAGACCACCACCGCGGGCAGGCCCAGGGGCAACCCCAGGAGAAAAGCCGCGGCCGCCAGACTTAAGTAGGCCCCCACCATGAAGATGTCGCCGTGGGCAAAGTTGATCAGGGTGAGGATGCCGTAGACCATGGTATAGCCCAGGGCGATCAGGGCATAGACGCTCCCCAACTGCAGGGCGTTTAAGGCGTTTTGGGCTAGTACCTGCAACATATACTTTTATCTTTAGGTTTTAAGGAAATGGCCCTAGATGAAAGTGATCAGAGATCAGTTATCAATGGCAGACAACTGACAACCGGCCACTAATCACTGATCACTGATTACTGATTACTATAATACCCTGCCTTCCTCTAAGTCGCTTCCTAAGGCTGCACCGTGGCGTGATAAGTAAACTTGCCGCCTTTAATCTGCAGGATGACCGCGCTCTTGGTGGGATCGCCGCTGCCGGTGAACTTCATCTTCCCTGTCACCCCTTCAAATTCCTGGATGGAGGCCAGGGCGTCCCGCACCTTTTGCCGCTCCAGGCTCTTGGCCTGGGTCACCGCCGCCAGCAGCAGCCGGGTGGCGTCATAGGTCAGGGCGGCCACATCGTCCGGCTTTTTGCCGTACTTGGCTTCGTATTCCTTGATAAACTTCTGAGCGGTGGCCGTAGCGATATCCGGGGCATAGTGGGTGCTGAAGTAACTGCCCTCTACGTCCTTGGCCCCCAGGGTCAGGAGTTCCTCGCTGCCCCAGGCATCAGAGCCGATAAAAGGGCAGGTCAACCCCAGACGACGCGCCTGATCGGCCTGGAGCGGGACCACATTGTAATAGTTGGGCAGAAAGAGGACATCGGGGTGGGCGGCCTTGATGGTGGTTATTTGGGAGGAAAAATCTTTATCATCTTTGGTGAATGACTCGAAGGCCACCACTTTGCCACCACCGGCCTCGAAAGATTTCTTGAAAAATTCGGCTTGGCCCTTGCTGGCTTCCTCAGCCACGTCATAGAGGACGGCCGCAGTCCGAGCCTTGAGATTATCCCGGGCGAACTTGGCCATCACCCGGCCCTGGAAATCGTCGATGAAACAGGCCCGGAAGACGAATTTCTTGCCTTCCGTGGTCTTGGGGTTGGTGGACCAGGGGGTCACCATGATCACCCCAGAGTCTTCACAGATGCGGGCCGCGGGTATGGCGTTGCCCGAGGCGTTGGGGCCGATGATGGCCAGGACGTTGTTCTGGCTGATGAGCTTCTGGGCCACGGCCGCGGCGGATTCGGCCTTATCTTCATTGTCTTCGATAAACAGTTTCAAGGGGTATTTCTTCTCCCCCACCTGCACGCCGCCGCTTTGGTTCACCTGGGCGGCCAGGAGTTCCACCGCCTTTCTGCAGGAGTCTCCCACCGTAGGTTTACTGCCGGTGAGTTCGGCGTTGACGCCGACGCGGATGGCATTTTCCTCTTTGGAGGCACAACCGGCCGCCAGCCAGATGAACGCCAAAAACATGACCATGACCCACCCGAACCTCTTCATGCATCGCTCCTTTCGGCCGGAAAACCGGCATCCCGGGCTGAGAGCGTCCCCCGGATCCCTGTTATTTGCAGCCTTAGCACTCTATCAAACCGGCTCCGGCCCCGTCAACTGCAAAGGAGGACCGGCAGATGGCGCAAAGATGGGTCCCTTCGCCATATTTTTCTTGTCAAATGCTGCGGTTATTGCCAAATTAAACAAAATTTCTTGTCCTGGCAGTAAGGACCTAGGGAGGGGTTATCCAGAAAAAGAAGATCCTACGGCAGACGCATCTCTTCTCCGGGGTGGCGGAACCTGATCTGGAGGTCCTGGCGGAATTGGCGGTATCGCGCCAATTTTCCCGCCAAGCCGCCATTTTCTGGGAGAGAAAGGAGGCCCAGGGATTTTACCTGCTGGTGACCGGCCTGGTCAAACTGGTGAAAAGCTCCCCGGACGGCAAGGAATACATCATCCGCCTGGTGCAGCCTGGAGAGACTTTCGGGGAGGCGGTGGTTTTCGCCGAATCCCCTTATCCGGCCACAGCCATCGCCCTGGAAGATTGCCAGACCCTCTTTTTCCCCGGCAAGGCCTTCCTGCAATACCTGGCGGCTTCCCCCGCTCTGGCCCGCAATATGCTCGCCACTCTGAGCCGGTTGCTTTATCACCTTACCAAGCAACTGGAAGATGTCTCCCTCAAGGAAGTATCGGCGCGACTGGCGCGCTATCTTCTGGAAAGATGTACGGAAACTCATGGCCGCGTCGCTCCCGGACTGGCCTTTGAATTACCTACCACCAAAACTCACTTGGCAGCTTACCTGGGCACTATCAGCGAAACCCTGTCCCGCACTTTAGCCCGCTTCAAAAGTTTAGGAGCGATAGAGGTGGAAAAAGGGAAAATTACTATCAATGACCCCCAACTCTTACAAAATATGGCGCAGGGAAGTAAATCTTGAGTGGTATAGTTTATTCCTGTGGGCCATTCATAGAACGATGAATAAAATTATTGAAAGTTGAGAAAAAGATTAAACTTCCTAAAAATATCTTGACAAGCTAATTAATCGTTAAATATAAATTACAACGAAAGGTAATGCCTGTCCTGACGCATCTCAGTATTTTAATAAAATATAAAGAGAGGAAGGATCCTCATGGCCAGCGAAGTTTTGAAACTGACGGCTCAAATTGTAATGTCTCATGCCTCAATGAGTGAGCTCAGCCCCAAGGAGTTAGTGGAGGAGATTAAAGATATATATAGTATTTTATCCTCCTTGGAAGGTGAAATTTCTCTGGTCGAGGCCGCTCCTGACCCGGAGCAGGGCAAGGAGGCAGCAGTAGTTAAAAAACCCTCAATCCCGTTAGAAGACATCGTTAAAGAAAAATACGTCGTCTGCCTGGAATGCGGGAAAAAGATGCGGACTTTAAAGGCCCATTTGCGCAAGGCCCATAAGTTGACACCCGCCGAATACTACCGGCAATACGGCCTCGATCCCAAGAAGTTCCCTCTGGTCTGTAAGGAATACTCGGAGCAGCGCCGCAAGCTGGCCAAAGAAAAAGGGCTGGGAGAGCGGGGTTTCCGCCGCAAGGCCAAAACCTGAGTTCCGGAGCCGCCATTTCCCTTAAACAAGAAGGGGGGCCATTTGGGGTCCCCTTTCTTAATTTAAGGCACCTGGCCCCCAAGCCAGCAAAAAGGGAGGGCTTCTTAGCCCTCCCTTACTATTCAAGCTGGCAGGATGAGGTGCGGCAAAGGGGGCCAAGCAATCGTCTCCGCCTCCATTGCCGCTAAACCTTTCCCTGAAATTTATGACGCTGCTTTGGCTTCCGGATGTTCCGCCAGCCAGGCCGCCCGGAGTTCGCGTTTCATGGGGCTGGGGCCCGTTTTAAAGGCCCGCTCGCTCATCTCCTTGGCGATGGCGGCGAACTTCGGCCCTTCCGAAGAAGCCAGGTTGAACATCTCCACCCGTTCCGGCTCCATCCCCATCTGGGGGAAGTCATTCTTCAGCTTGTTGACCCGCTTTCGGGCCCGGATGTTGCCCTTCAGGTAGTGGCACTCGCCTTCCAGGCAGCCGGCCACGAAGACCGCGTCCGCGCCGCCTTCGAAGGCCTTGAGGAGGTGGAGAATATCCACCCGGCCGGTGCAGGGCATCAAAATAACCTTGATCTCCGGCGGGTATTGCAGTCGCATCGAACCTGCCAGGTCCGCGGCGGTGTATGCTCAGTAGCGGCAGCAGAAGCCGATGATCTTGGGAGCGTAAGGTACGGTCATGAATCTCTCCTTTCCTTAACCCGCGGCCAGAGCCGTTTCTTGGGCGATGATCTGGATATCGGTGTAATGTTTCATAGTAATAGCCTTGGCCGGGCACTCGGAGACGCAGACGCCGCAGCCCTGGCACTTGGCCGGGTCGATGTAAGCCGCGTCAATCTGGTAGTCGATGACCGGCACATTGAAGGGGCAGGTGCGCACGCAGGTGAGGCAGACCGCACATTTGTCGGGATCCACCTGGGCCACCACGCCGCCAACGCTGACCTTATCCAGAGCCAGGAAGGTGGCGGCCCGGCCCGCCGCGGCTTTCGCCTGGGCGATGGACTCGTCAATGGGCTTCGGATAGTGGGCCAGCCCAGCCAGGAAGATGCCCTCCGTGGGGAAATCCACGGGCCGCAGCTTGGCGTGGGCTTCGTTGAAGAAGCCTTCGGCGTTCCGGGGCAGCTTGAACAGTTCGCCCAGATCCTCGATGGGGTTGGGCAGCACCGCACTGGCCAGA
>JAKAGH010000177.1 GCA_021817645.1 Deltaproteobacteria bacterium | reverse complement strand
CGCGGCCGAAGGAGCCGGATAACAAAAATCATTTTACGGAAGGAGAACTCACATGAAAAAGGCAGTGCTGGTGATCATGGCGTTGTTACTGTTGACCTCAATGTGCTGGGCCCAAACCCCGAAGGGCCAGGAAACAACCATAACCGGGATGATGAGTTGTACCTTCTGCAACCTCCCCGGGGGGGCGACCTGCACCAAGCAATGCTGCCAGGATTGCGTGAAATCGGGTGATCCGGTTACCCTGACAGATGAAAAGGGTAACATGTATATCCTCCTTTCCGGCGAGCAGATGAAGCCCATGATGAACGCCGAAAGAATGGATCTGCTGCAAAGCAAGGTCAAGGTCACGGGCATCATGGTCAAGCGCGGCGGCATCCAGGGCATTTATGTCAAAAAGATGGAGAAAGCCAAGTAGGAGCGCCGAAGACAGCATACCTGGAAATAATATTTACCAGGAAGAACTGGACAAGCATTAGTTGCGTCCTTACCTTTAACCAAATTCAATAAATCCCCGTTTCTTCCGCCGCCCGTCAGGCGCGGCGGAGAAACGGGAGCGCTGGAACTCTTAGGGGGCGAGCATTTCCGGACCCTTCGTGGGAGCACCTGGCGAGTACGCTCGCCGCCCACCCAAAAGGCCGAATATGAAATACCGTCTCCTTGCCCCAACCATTGGTCTGGCTTTCTGCCTGGCTATCTTGACTGGTTCTGCAATCGTCCGCAGTGAACCTCTCCAGGGGGCCCGGGCCTCCAACCATTCTCGCGCAAGACTCATGAGTTGGGACCAGACCCTTCTGGGAGCCCGCATCTTCCTCGGACAGCTGCCATCTGTCATGCCCGGCAGCGAAAACGACACGCGGGAGCGCATCGCCTTGGGCAAGAGGCTCTTCTTTGACCGCAGCATCTCCCACAACAGTATCAAGTCCTGCGCCGATTGCCATCATCTCACCGGCGGTCGCGCCGGCGCCGACGATACCCCGACTTCCGAAGGTGCCAGCGGCGCGTTTGGGACCAGGAATACACCTACGGTCCTTAACGCCGGGTTTCAGTTCGCCCAGTTCTGGGATGGCCGCGCCGCCGATCTGGCTGAACAGGCCAAGGGCCCCATCTTGAATCAGATCGAAATGGGCATGTTGTCCCCGAATGAAGTTATCGAAAAGCTGCGGCAGGAAGAAGGGTATGTAGAGGCCTTTCGCCGCGCTTTTCCGGGCCAGGACGACCCAATGACCTACGATAACCTGGCTGAAGCTATCGCCGCTTTCGAGCGTACCCTGGTCGCGCCAGGACGCTTTGACCGGATGCTCGCTGGCGATCAAAACGCGATGAACGACCAGGAAAAACGCGGCCTGACCAAATTTTTGCAGTATCGCTGCGTGGAATGTCACGGCGGGGTCACCGTTGGCGGCCGGCACTTTAGAATCCTCGGTCAGCAGCACCCATTTCGAGGATCGGATGATCTCGGCCGCTACCAGGTCACCAAAAAAATCGAAGACCGCTATTTCTTCAAAGTTCCCATGCTGCGCAACGTCACCCGCACCGCGCCATACTTTGACGCCGGACAGGTGTTCACCCTGGAAGAAGCAGTAAGCCTGATGGCCTGGCACCAACTCAACCTCCGCCTCACTTCCCAGGACCGCCTCGATCTCATCGCCTTTCTCATCACCCTGGAAGGCAATCCGCCGATCAGCACCGAAGACCCGGCGAGTTTACTGCAAGGACGCCAAGGCTTAAGCCCGATGGCTGCCAAGATAACCATCCCGGACAAGCTCCACATCCCTAAAAATGAGGAATTTATCCAGCGGCTGCGGGAGGCGTTGGCCTTCGATAGGCTGGCCAAGGCCCAATATGAAGCCGATAAGGATAAATATAAAGCCAAACCCAACCCCTATGCCAATTTGATTGCCCAAGAAGACGACCACGTCAAGCGGCTTACCCAGTTATTTAAGGCCTATGGCCTGCCTGCCGACAGCAAGAAGCTAGCCGTTTCCAGAACCAGTTCCCCAAAACATGCCTTTGAAGTCGGCAGAAATCTGGAAAAAGACCTGTTCCCGCTTTACTCCTGGCTCATCGCCAACGCCGAAGAACCTGTCAGCAGGTCGGTCTTTCATGTCATTCTCCACCAAACCGAGATGCACTACCTGTGGCTGGGCGGCTCTCCCGATGACGTTGCGGAGGACCACACCGAATAAAGCAATGTCCAGATCAAGTAAAGGATAGTTATGAAGAAACTGCGGGTGATGATCCTGATATTACTTATTACCGGAGTCCTGGCCAGTACGGTCCTGGGTCAAGAGAAACCGTTATTGCCACCCGGCTCGATTCAACAAACCTGCTTTATCATGAAAGGCAACCCCATAAATTCCAGGATCTATACTGATTATCAGGGTTATCGCCTATACTTCTGCTGCCGGGATTGTCAGATCGAATTCAAACAACACCCGGACAAGTGCTTGCAGGCCATGCTGGAGGCCGATTTTCCCCTGGAAAAAACGCCAGAGACAAAATGATTAAAGCCAGGGGTAATAATTTTTGCGATCCGGGGCCACCTTTAGAAATCATCCTTTAAATCTCGGATAACTATCTCCTTCGCTTTTGCAAAAACCTGAATTAGCCAGTCCTGCTCAATAGTCATCAAAAAATCTTGACTTCTAACCGGATACCTGGATACTATTTTGTTAAGATGAAACGGGCAGCCACCTCCGGTTTGCTGATATTGGCCTTAATCCTGGGCACAGTTCTTTCCCTGCCTAGAGTGGTCCGCTCAGAAATCGCGGTCCCGCAGGCCGGGGGCAATTGCTGTTGTGCGCAGCCAAGCCCGGAGTTGAGCTCCTGCCCTGGCTGCCAGCACTCAGGCCAGCCCAAGCATTGCGGCACATCCGGCGCCGGCTGTCAGTCTACCTATAATTTCAATGCCGGCAGCCTGGCGTGCCTGTCCTCATCCGCAGTCAATATTCCCATCTGGCAGGTTTCTGCGTATCGACTGCCCTTGGTCAGTATTTTTTGTCAACTATTTCCCCCCCAAATCTTTCATCCTCCCGAGCAGTTTCAGCTTTCTACACCCGTCTGATTTAATCGTCCCCGGTTACTCCCTGGCTTGAGGCCATGCGGAGACGCTGGCGCCTTTGCCACCAGATGCCGAACCGCCCAGGTATTGGCTGCGCCGTGCCCCGTCTCCAGCCTTTACCTGGGCCGGAACTCCTGGATAGCGGTAACCTGGCCGGGAAAAGGAGGTTTGCGGGTAATGAAAGGCTTAATGCCTCTTTATCTGATCCTTTTTTTAATCTCTGCCGGTTGTATGATGGCGCCCATGGCGCTGCTGCCGGCGCTAAATGAGAAGCTGCAACCCCGGCAGGAACCACCGTCAACGCCGCGCCGGGAACAGGGCCAGGTAGCGCCGAGTCTGCAGAACCCCGGCGGACAAACTGCCAGCCGCGCCCCGGAAGCAGTAAGGCCTTGAACCGGAGCGCTTTGCTTCCTGGAAAAATAAGGAAAATTCCTGTCAAGGGAGATGAAGTCATGAAAAAGATGACTATAGTGGTTTTGGGGGTAGTTTTGGCGCTGTCCCTGGTGGGGTCCAGGTTCGCCGCGGACGCTCCTGCTGCCGGACAGGGCCAGGCGGCCTGTCCGGTCATGGGCGGCAAGCCCGATCCTGGACTCTTTGCGGACTACCAGGGGCAGCGGGTTTATTTCTGTTGCCCGGCCTGCCTGGATCTCTTCAACAAGGACCCGGAGAAGTACATGCAAAAGCTGCAAAAACAACCAACAACTCCAAGCCCGGGTGCAACTAGCAAATAACATGGCGATCTACCGGGAAAGGGCTTTAAGAACTTTGAAAAACTTGTCTTATTACTACGACATGCTTATAGTAGTAAATATTTTCTGAAAGGCAGGAGGAGAGATGGCTTACCCACGACGACTCTGCCAAGCAACACTGCTCCTGATTCTGTGTCTGGCCTTTACTCTCCTCTGGTCCACTCAATTATTGGCGCAAAATGCCAATCTGCCCCAGGATCTCCAGGCCCTCATCAACGAGGCCCTGAAGGCCAATTCGGAAGTCAAGCAGATGCGCTCTCTCCATACCGCATCCAAGGAAACCGTTAAACCCGCGGGCGCGCTGGAGGACCCGGAAGTCGGCTTTACTTACAAGGACGTCCCGGTGGATACCTGGGCCGCGAACCAGGAACCCATGACCCAGAAGATGCTGGAGATGTCCCAGAAAATTCCCTTTCCGGGAAAGAGGCGCCTGCGCTCCGAGGTCGCCGAGGAGCAGGCCCGCTCCGACGGCCATCTGGCCACGGATAAAGCCAATGAAGTAAGGGCCAAGGTGGTGATCGACTACTGGAATCTGTCCATGGCCTATAGCAATTCCGACCTGACCCAGAAAAACAAGCAGTTTTGGGAGCAGGTGGTGCAGGTGGCGGAAACCCGCTACAGCGTGGGCCAGGGCCAGCAGGCCGACGTGCTCCAGGCCCAGGTGGAGTTGGGCAACTACCTGGACCGCCTCTTTCAGTGGACGCAGAAGCAGGAATCCATCCGCGCGGACCTGAACGCCTTGCGCTCCCAACCGCCCCAGACGCCCGTTAACCGTCCCCAGCCTTTGCGTGCGCGGCCCTTCATGTTGAAGTTGGACGATCTGCTGGAGCGGGCGCAAGCCCGCCCCCAGCTCCAGGCCCTCCAGTCCCTCATCGCCAAACAGGGGAAAGCTGTGGACCTGGCCAAGAAGGAATATTTTCCAGATGCCAAGGTCTCCCTGGGGTGGGGTTTCCGGGATACTTTGGGGCCGCCGGTAAACCAGAAACAGGCGGATATGTTAACCGCGGGGGTGATGTTCAACCTCCCCATCTGGTACGCGGACAAAATCAAGCCCCGCATCCGGGAAGAGCAGGCCAAAGAGAGTGCGGCCCGGGAAGCCCGCCAATCCGCCTGGAACCAGTTGGCTGCGATGATCAGAGACCGTCACGCCAAACTCCAGCGCCTGGCCAAACAAGTCGTGCTCCTGGACCAGGGCATCATCCCCCAGGCCCGGCAGGCCGCGACCGCGTCCCTGTCCTCCTATCAGGTGGGGGCCCTGGATTTCGCCCAGCTCTACCAGAGCCAGATCTCGGTCTACAACACCGAAATGCAGCTCCAGGAATATCTGAAAGATTTTGAAGAAAACTGGGCCGAGTTGGAGTGGCTGGTAGGCCAGGAGCTGCCCCGGACGGCCGGAGGTAAGAAATGATTCCTTCACCCCGCCGCTCTCTCTTCAGGGGTCTGGGGCTGGGTATTATCCTCTGCCTGCTGGTTCTGGGGGGATTTTACCTGGCCGGCTATCATTTTATGTATATGGGTCCGAGCGGGGCTCCAGGCAAGGTGGATAAAAAGGCCATCTGCTGGATTTCCCCCAAGAATCCTGATTATATTCAGTTCCATCCCGGCAAGGACCCGGAAGGCCACGAGTTGGTCCCGGTCTATCCCGTGGGAGCTCCCGGGGCAGCCGCCCCCACTGCACCTCCGGCGGAACGCAAGATCAAATATTGGGTCTCCTCTATGGACCCCAAGTTTGTCAGCGACAAGCCGGGCAAGGACCCTATGGGCATGGACTTGGTGCCGGTTTATGAGGAGGGAGCGCCAGCCGCACCCCCACCGCCTGCGCCTGCCAAAGGAGAGGCCAAACAGCTTTATCGCTGCCCCATGCATCCGGAAATTGTCCGGGACAAACCCGGCAAATGCCCCATCTGCGGCATGGACCTGGTGCCGGTGCCGAAGGAGGGGACTCCCCCCCCCGCGGCCAAAACCGGGAAAAAGATCAAATACTGGGTCTCCCCCATGGACCCGGGTTACATCAGTGATAAGCCAGGCAAGGCCCCCTGCGGCATGGACCTGGTGCCGGTTTACGAAGACGCGGGCGCGGAAGCGGCCCCCGGCGCCATCGCCATCTCCCCCACCACGGTCCAGTCCATGGGGGTGCGCACCGCCAAGGTGGAGGTGCAGCCTCTGACCCACGATACCTGGACCGTGGGCCGGGTGGCCGTCAACGAGCGCAGCCTGGCTATCATCAACACCAAGGTGACCGGCTGGGTGGAACGACTCTACATCAACGCCACCGGCGACCCGGTGCGCAAGGGCCAGACCCTCCTTTCCATCTACAGCCCGGATTTGGTGGCCTCTCAGAAGGAATACCTGCTGGCCCTGAAGAACCTCAAGACCCTGGAGAAAAGCCCTTTCCCGGAAATGGGCGACTCGGCCAGGAATTTGCTGGAGGCCTCCCGGCGGCGGCTGCAGTACTTCGACATCAGCGCCGGGCAAATCCATACCCTGGAAAAGACCGGCCAGGTAAAAAAACTCATGTCCTTGTCTTCGCCGGTTAAGGGCATCGTCACCAAGCGCATGGTGACTCAGGGGCAGATGGTCCAGGCGGGCATGCCGCTGTTGGAGGTGGCCGACCTCTCCACCGTCTGGGTGGACGCCGATATTTATCAATACGAATTGCCCTGGATCAAGGTGGGGCAGCCGGTGGAGATGAGCCTGCAATATCTGCCGGGGGAGACCTTCCCGGGCAAGATTGATTACCTCTACCCTTATCTTAAGGAAGATACCCGCACCGCCAAGGTGCGCCTGCGCTTCCCCAATCCCCATCTCAAGCTGAAGCCG
>JAKAGH010000003.1 GCA_021817645.1 Deltaproteobacteria bacterium | reverse complement strand
GATTGATTACCTCTACCCTTATCTTAAGGAAGATACCCGCACCGCCAAGGTGCGCCTGCGCTTCCCCAATCCCCGGCTCAAACTGAAGCCGGAGATGTTCGCCCAGGTGCAGATCAAGTCCCCGGTGACTAAAGACGCGGTGGTGGTGCCCACGGAAGCGGTGCTGGACACCGGCCTCAAACAGCACGTCTTCATCGCCCTGGGCGGCGGCAAATTTGAGCCCCGGGAGGTGAAGCTGGGGGTTTACGGCAACGGCAACCATTACCGGGAAGTGCTCTCGGGCCTCAAAGGCGGCGAAGAGGTGGTGACTTCGGCCCAATTCCTGCTGGACTCCGAGTCCCGCTTCCGGGAGGCCATCCAGATGATGCTGCCGCCGCAGGAAGCCCCGGCCGCGGGCATGAAACCGGAGAGCCCCAAGGAGGCGGTCCCGGCCGCGCCCGCGCCGCCGGGACATAAGCATTGATAATCCTTGGCATTCTTTGCGTCTTTGGGCGAGATATATTTCACGCAAAGACGCAAAGTCGCAAAGAAAGAATATAAAACCGCCCTTATGATCGCGAAAATTATCGAAGCCTGTGTGCGTAACCGCTTTCTGGTGCTGATCGTCTGGCTTCTGGTCACCGCCTGGGGCATTTACTGCGCCTATAATATCCCCGTGGACGCCATCCCCGACCTCTCCGACGTCCAGGTAATTATCCGCACCGATTACCCCGAACAGGCCCCCCAGATCGTGGAAGACCAGGTGACCTACCCTTTGAGCACGGCCATGCTGGCGGTGCCCCGGGCCAAAGTCGTGCGGGGTTATTCCCAGTACGGCCTGTCCCTGGTCTATGTCATTTTTGAGGACGGCACCGATATTTATTGGGCCCGTTCCCGGGTCCTGGAATATCTCAACTACGTCCGGGGCAAACTGCCTTCGCAAGTCAGTCCGGCCCTGGGTCCTGACGCCACCGGCGTGGGCTGGATCTTCGAGTACACCCTGGAGGACCCCACCAACAAGACCGACCTGGCCCAACTCCGGTCCATCCAGGACTGGTACCTGCGCTACCAGTTGCAGACAGTGCCCGGAGTGGCCGAAGTGGCCAGTGTCGGCGGCTTCGTCAAACAGTACCAGGTGGTGGTGGACCCCAACCAGTTGGTGGCCTACAAGCTCCCCCTGTCAAAAATCAGGGAGGCCATCAAGAAATCCAACCAGGACACCGGCGGCGCCCTGGTGGAGCAGGCCCAGACCGAATTCATGGTGCGGGCCCTGGGCTATATCAAGAATAAGACCGATGTGGAAAACATCGTGGTGGGCGCCGATGCCCAGGGCACGCCCATTCTCGTTAAGGACGTGGCCCTGGTGCGGCTCGGCCCGGAACTGCGCCGGGGTATTACCGAGGCCAACGGCGTAGGTGAGGTGGTGGGCGGCATCGTGGTGATGCGCTTCGCGGAGAATGCCCGCGCCGTTATTGAGGGCGTCAAGCAGAAGTTGGAGGACCTCAAAGCCGGGCTCCCGCCCGGGATAATTATTCAAACGGCTTATGACCGCTCCGGCCTGATCCAGCGGGCCATCGACACGTTGAAACGGACCATAACCGAGGAGATGATCATCGTCTCCCTGGTCTGCTTCATCTTCCTGCTGCACGTCCGCAGTTCCATCGTCGCCATCATCAGCCTGCCCCTGGGCGTGCTCATCTCGCTGATTCTACAATATTATTTCAATATCAACGCCAATATCCTCAGCCTGGCGGGCATTGCCATCGCCATCGGCGCCATGGTGGACGCCTCGGTGGTCATGGTGGAAAATTCCCACAAGCACATCGAGCATGCGCCGCCGGATGCGCCCCGGGAACCGCTGATCCTGGAGGCGGCCAAGGAGGTGGGGCCGTCTCTCTTCTTCGCCCTCTTGGTCCTCACCGTCTCCTTTTTGCCCATCTTCGCCCTGGGGGCCGAAACCGGCCGCCTCTTCAGGCCGCTCGCCTTTACCAAGACCTTTGCCATGGGCGGCGCGGCCCTGCTGTCCATCACCCTGATTCCCATCCTGATGATTTACTTCATCCGGGGTAAGATCATCCCGGACATGGAAAACCCGGTAGCCCGGGCCACCATGGTGGTCTATAAGCCCGTGGTGCGCGGGATTATGCGTTTCCCCAAAACCGCCATCATTCTGGCCTTTCTCGCCATGGCCGCCACCCTCTGGCCGCTGTCCCAACTGGGCTCCGAGTTCATGCCGCCCCTCGATGAAGGCGACTTGCTCTACATGCCCACCACCATGCCCGGGCTTTCCACCACCGCAGCGAAAAACGTCCTGCAGCAAACCGACCGCATCATCCGCACCTTTCCGGAGGTGGAGTATGTCTTCGGCAAGGCCGGCCGGGCCGAAACCGCCACCGATCCCGCGCCCCTGTCCATGCTGGAGACCACCATCCGCCTTAAACCCCGGGACGAATGGCGATCGGTGCCCACCTGGTACTCCTCCTGGGCCCCGGAGTGGCTGAAATCTATCTTGCGCCACTTCACTCCGGACCGGATGAGCACCGAGGCCCTGATCCGGGAAATGGACGCGGCCGTGAAGTTCCCCGGCCTGGCCAATTCCTGGGGCTACCCCATCAAGATCCGCATCGATATGCTCTCCACCGGCATCAAGACCCCGGTGGGCATCAAATTCCTGGGCCCGGACCTGGAGGTCCTCAACCGCCTGGCCGTGGACGCGGAAGCCATCTTGAAAAAGGTGCCTCATACCACCAGCGCCTTTGCCGAGCGGGTCACCGGCGCCTACTACCTCGATTTTGACATCAAGCGCCGGGAAGCGGCCCGCTATGGCCTCACCGTGGGCGACGTCCAGGAGGTCATTTCCAGCGCCATGGGTGGCGAGAACATCACCCAGACGGTGGAAGGCCTGGAACGCTACCCCGTGAACCTGCGCTATTTTCAGGATTACCGGCAGAACCTCCCGGCCCTGCGCCGCCTGTTGATTCCCACCCCCAACGGCGCCCAGGTTCCCATGGAGCAGGTAGCGGATATCAAGGTCCACCAGGGGCCGGACATGATCAAGAGTGAAGGCTCCCGGCGCTCCGCCTGGGTTTACGTGGACATCGCCGACATCGACGTGGGCACTTACGTCCAAAATGCCAAAGAGGCCCTGGCCGCCCACCTGAAGATGCCCACGGGCTATTCCCTCATCTGGAGCGGCCAGTACGAATACATGGAGGCCGCGCGCAAACGCCTGCAGATCATTATTCCCATCACCCTGGTCCTGGTCTTTCTGCTGCTCTATCTGAATACCCACTCCCTCATCAAGGTGGGCATCGTCATGCTGGCCGTGCCCTTCTCCCTGCTGGGCGCGATCTGGCTCCTCTATCTGTTGGGATACAACCTCAGCGTCGGCGTGGTGGTGGGCATGCTGGCCCTGGCGGGCCTGGACGCGGAGACCGGGGTCTTGATGCTCCTCTACCTGGATATTGCCCATGACCAATGGAAAAAAGAGGGCCGCCTCAACCAAGAGGCCGATCTGCACGACGCCATCGAACACGGCGCGGTCATGCGGGTGCGCCCCAAGCATATGACCATCTTGGCTAATCTTTTGGGACTGCTGCCCATCATGTGGGCCACCGGCACCGGCGCGGAAGTGGCCAAGCGCATCGCCGCACCCATGGTGGGCGGGGTAGCCACCTCCTACCTCCTGGAACTGCTCATCTACCCGGCCATCTATCTCCTCTGGAAACGGCACAGCGATTTCAAAAGGAAATAGAAAAACCGTAGGGGGGCACCCAGGTGTGCCCCCTGGACGCCCGCCAAAACCCCATCCCCCTCCCCTAAAAATCACTATGATCGTAGAATTAACATAGTGGTATTTGCGACCGTCAGGGCGGACACCTGGGTCCGCCCCTACGGAAAAATTCCGTCCCGGAATTATTTTTCTCTGAGTTTACATCCCTGGCTGGATGCTTATTTTTTTATTGTTGGCCCGCCGGCGGATGGGCGGGAAGGCAGCAGCCGTTCTGGCCAGGGTCGTTGGAACCAGACGTGCGGGAATAAGGTCGCCCCCTGTCCTTTCCCCCCATGGCCTTAAGAAAAATCTGGAGGGAATGATGTTAAGATTTCTGGCAGTGGCCGTAGCGTTTCTGGCTCTGGCTAGCGGCTGCGCCACCGGAGAATACCAGCCCCAAAAGCCGGAGGTGTACTTTCCGTCGATCACGCATGTGGACCCATCATTCTATGATGGCGACCCGAACCTGAGGTATTGGTTCACCGCTCCTTACTGGGACCCCAGCCGGTGAGAGTAACAATGGCTAATAACCCAGGAAGATGAAATATATTTCAATCTGAACTAAAAACGCTTAAGATCACCTCGGATCTGTGCACTTAGGGAATCATGGGGGACAAAATGGCTAAGAAGCTATGGGGATTGTTCTTCTGTTTTTTGTTTCTGCTTGGTTTTATAAGTGGAGGAAGGCAAATTCTGTGGTGCACAACCGGGAAGGCATGGGCGCAAGCATCGGATCAGAAAATATTATCAGCGCAAATGAAAGAATTAGAATTAAAAATAAAGACAATTGAGAATAATTACATTGAGTTAAAGAAAGAGAATATTGCCCTAAAACAAGATATTTCTAATAATAAAGTTGATTCCTTGGCATCTAAAAAGTTGCTGGAAGTTTCTGAAAAGAATTTAACTGCACCAACTTGGGTAACTGGAGTTCTCATTGGATTAATTATTGCCTTAAGTGGTATTATTTCTATTACAATATTCGTTTTAAGGAGGGGCATTCTGGATAAAATTGAAAGCGAAATAAATAAAATTAATGAAGCACGAGATTCATATACAAGAGACTTCAAAAGCCAAATAGATTCAATTAATGAAAAATGGGAGTCACACAAGAAAGATTCTTGCGAAAAATGGGAGTCATACAAGATAGAATTAGATATTATAAAAAAAGAGGTTCTTAGGTTACTTGCATACGGCTTTAATGCATCTATGGTCGATGAATGGAAGGCAAGCAGATTTGACCAAGCAATCTACTTCGGGGAATCTGCAGTAAAATATGGTGTTGAAGTTTTTGGAGAAAAATCTGAAGTTCTTGGTGATCGCCTGGTCCTCGAAAGGATTCGGAGTAATTTAGCATACTTGTATGCCGAAAGAAACCGAACGGATAAAGCGCAACAAGCTATCGATTATGCGAGGAAGGCACTGAAAATAGGGCAAGATAATGGTGACTTGGATCTAATTGATAATTTTCTCTTTGTGATAAAAATATTTTCAAGAAATCCTGATGATAGAAGGTTGTGGAAAAAAGTTTATCTAGAGTATAAAGATAAGATTTACAATAGCGGAATTAGAATAGAGGAGGAACAGAAAGAATTTGATAACTTTTACAAAGAGTTAGGTTAGTTCACTACCTAACCTGCTCATAGTAGGGATGGATAAATAATAATTTAAATTACTCTAAGCGATTGTGCCCTTCCGAGGTTTGGCCATTTTCTTCTCCTTAAAAAAAATTATAAGCAATTCTTGTTAAAAGTCAAGGTCTCATTTTTATCAGTAATTCTCATGAGTTCAGAGATATAGCGGCGCGGCATCGAACCGACGTCTGGGCCTGTTATTTATAGTTTTGGCTGCGCGCTCAGCCTCGCCACAAACTCCATTCTCCGAATTTAATGGTGGATTCGGTAATTGCCATAATTTCCCAGGCCCTTATATTATACCCATGCCCCTAATCCCCGGCAACCTGTTGACCACGGCCATGGCGATTTTGCCCCACGATCAGGTGGAGCCCGCGTTGGAGCTGGCTCTGTCCCTGGACATTCCCTTTTGGCCGCAACTGCCCCATCTGAACTATTACGAAGACATGTACGTCCAGGCCGCGGAACACTTCCCCGGCATCCTCCTCTTTCCGGAAACCGAGTCCATCCGCTTCGATACCAACAAGTTCTATGAGGAACTGCCCGAGTTGCTGGAGCATTGGGACGACCTGGATTATTTCGACATCTCTCCCACCTATTCCGCGGTTTACCACCGCTTCCTGGAAATGGACCTGAGCGGCTATGCCGCCATCCGGGGGCAGCTCGAAGGGCCGGTCAGCTTCGGCCTGAAAATCCTGGATGAAACCGACCGGCCTATCATCTTTAATGACGAAGTGCGGTCCATCTTGATCGACTTCATGGCCCGCCGGGTCCAGGCCCAGCTGCTGCGGCTGAAAGAGCGTCACCCCGGGGCCTTCATGTTCATCGACGAGCCGGGCATGCAGTTCATTTTCAGCTCCATTTCCGGCTACACGGACATCCGGGCCAAAGAGGACCTGGACCGCTTTTTTGCGCAGATAGAGCGGCCCCGGGGCATCCACCTCTGCGGCAATCCGGATTGGGAATTCCTCCTCAATCGGGATCTCGATATTCTCTCCATGGATATCTACACCAACCGGGAGGTGTTCCAGGCTTACATCCCCAGCATCCGCAAGTTCCTGGACAAGGGCGGGGTCCTGTCTTGGGGCCTGGTGCCCACCGGCTGTGACGTGTTCGGCGGCGAAACCACTGAAGGTTTGATGGCCTTTGTGGAAGACCTATGGGCCTTCCTGGCCCGGGCTGGCATCGACCGGGACCAACTTCTGGCCCAAAGCCTGCTCACTCCCGCGACCTGCTGCCTCATCAATCCGGACCGGGAAAAAACCGTGACCATGGCTTTCGCCTGGCTGAAGGATATCTCCCGTAGATTGCGGGAGAAGTATAAATTAATTTAAAAGCTTAACCACAGAAACACAGAGGTCACAGAGTCACACAGAGATTTGTTTTGGCCTCTTGCAAAGCAAGAGACTAAAAAGATTTTCTCTGTGAAACTCTGTGCTCTCTGTGTTTCTGTGGTTAAGCTTTTTCTTATATCCGCCCGGAAAATCTCCACCCCAATTTAAACTTTTGCCCCGCTCTTCCAGGCAGCCGGCACATTTCCTGAACCCCTCCGCAGAATTATTTTTTCATATGAAATTCCGATAAGATATGGATGGAGAAAAATCGAGTTAACCGTTGGCCGCAATGGACGCCAGACCGGAGAATGGGGGCCTGACATGGAAGACCAAGGCAAGACCAGAGAACAGCTCCTGGAAGAATTGTCGGTAACGCGTCAACGACTCGCGCAGGTGGAATCCTCGGAATTAAAAATGACCAGGGAATACCTGGAAAATGTCCTGGAGAATTCTCCTGACGGGATCGGCATCGTCGACCGGCACGGCAGGCTCACCAAATGGAACCGCATGGCTGCGGAGCTTTACGGCTATAGTTTCGAAGAACTCAAGGGGAAAAAGGCCTTTGATCTCTATGCCGACCCGCAAGAACTTAATAATATGTTGAGCGGGTTACGGCAAACCGGGGTGGTTAGAAGATATGAGATCAACATGAAAAAGAAAGATGGGAGTATTGCCCCCTTTGAATTATCCATCAGTTTGCTGAACGGTGATGATGGTGAGAATCTAGGCAGTGTTTGTGTTTCCAGGGATTTGAGCGATATCAAAAAAACCTTGACTGCTCTGAGGACCACCAATGAGCAGCTTAATCAGGAAATCATTGTCCGCCAGCGCATCGAAGATGAATTAAGGCAAACCAGGGACTGCCTGGAAAATATCTTTGAAAATTCTCCCGATGTTATCGGCATTGTGGATAAACATGGCAAATTTATCAAATGGAATAAAATGGCGGTAGAACTGTATGGATACAGATTGGAAGAACTTGAAGATATGAAAGCTTTTGACCTTTATGACGACCATAACGAAATGAACAATATGTTAACCCAGTTAAGACATGACGGAGTAGTCAAAAAATGTGAAATCCGCATGAGGCGCAAAGATGGCAACGTTATTCCTTTTGAGTTATCGATCGGTTTATTGAAGGATAAGAGAAATTATACGACCGGCAGTGTTTGTGTGGCCCGGGATTTAACCGGCACCAAAAAGGCCTTGGCCATACTTAGAGAAACCAATGAACGCCTTAATCAAGAGATTGCCGAGCGCCAGCAGGCCGAGGAGGCCCTGCAGCAGGCCTATCAGCAGATCGAACAAAAGGTGAAGGAGCGGACCAAGGAACTGGTGCAAACCAACGAACAATTAACCTGGGAAATAGAGGAGCGCCGCCGTATAGAGAAGGCCCTGCGCAAAAGCGAAAATAAATACCGCACCCTGGTGGAAAACCTGCCCCAGAAAATTTTCCTCAAAGATAAAAATTCCGTGTATTCCTCCTGCAACGAGAACTTTGCCCGGGATTTAGGAATCAAGCCCGAAGAGGTCCGGGGCAAGACGGACTATGACTTTTTCCCGGAAGCGCTGGCCGCAAAATATCGAACCGACGATAATAAAATCATGGAATCCGGTAATAGCGCGGAAATAGAAGAAAAATATGTCCATCAGGGCCAAGAAGTATTTATCCAAACGGTCAAAACCCCGGTGAAGGACGGCAAAGGCAAGATTATCGGCATCCTGGGGATTTTCTGGGACATCACCGCCCGCCGCCGCGCGGAGGAGGCCTTTAAAACCCTGGTTCTCAACGCTCCCATCGGTCTCTTCATTGCCCAGAACGGCAGATTCAGGCGGATCAATCCGGAGTTCGAGAAAATTACCGGCTATGGGGAAGAGGAATTATTAAATGATGATTGCCTCTGCCTGGTTATTCCCGAATTTCGAGAAAAAGTCAAAGAAATGGCCGTCCAGATTTTACAGGGCAAAAGGACCTTACCCTTCGAATTCCAATATCGCACCAAGGGAGGGGATCTCCGCTGGGCCCTGGAAAAGGTGGCTACTACCCAATATGAAGGGGCAAGGGCCACCCTGGGATACTTCATGGATATTACCGACAGCAAGCATCTGGAAGTCCAGTTTCTCCAGGCCCAAAAGATGGAGGCGGTGGGGCGTCTGGCTGGGGGAGTGGCCCACGACTTCAACAATTTGCTGACGGGGATTTTGGGTTACAGCGAGTTGTTGTTCTGGGACCTCCCGGAAGACCACCCCCGGCGCCGGTATGTGGAAGAGATCATCAAAACCACGGAGCGGGCCGCGGCCTTGACCCGGCAACTGTTGGCCTTCGGCCGCAAGCAGATTATCCAGCCCCGGATCATCAATCTGAATGAGGTGATCTCCGGCATGGAAAAGATGCTGCGGCGTCTCTTGGGAGAAGATCTGGATCTGGTGACCCTCATGGACCCGGACCTGGGTGCGGTCAAGGCCGATCCCGGCCAGATGGACCAAGTGATCATGAACCTGGCGGTAAATGCCCGGGATGCCATGCCTCAGGGGGGCCTGCTCACCCTGAAGACGGAAAATGTCTTCCTGGATGAAGCCTATATCTGGGAGCACATGGAGGCCAAGCCCGGTTCCTATGTGATGCTGGCGGTGAGCGACAGCGGCAGCGGCATGGACCCGGAAACCAAGGCCCATATCTTCGAGCCGTTTTTTACCACCAAAGAGCCGGGCAAAGGCACGGGACTGGGTCTGGCCACCGTGCACGGCATCATCAAACAGAGCGACGGCCACATCTGGGTCTACAGCGAGGCCGGGAAAGGCACCACCTTCAAGATCTATCTGCCCCGGGTGGAAGCGGCGGCCAGGTCCCTCCAACCCGCGGCCACGCCGGCCGCGGCGCTGCGGGGTCAGGAAACCATCCTGGTGGTGGAGGATGATGAAAAGTTGCGGGGCGCCATCTGCCAGACCTTGCGCTCATATGGCTATAGAGTGTTGGAGGCCGGCAACGGCAATGAAGCCCTTTCCCTCTATGGGCAGCATCAAGGGCCCCTGCATCTGGTCTTGACCGATGTGGTGATGCCCGGGATGAGCGGCGGGGAATTGCTGGAACGGTTGTCTTCCTTTTCGCGCCAGATGAAAGTGCTGTTCATGTCCGGCTATACCGAAGACACTGCGGCCTTGCAAAGCTTGTTAGCAGCAGGGGTGCCCTTCTTAGAAAAACCTTTCAAGATGATAAAAATGGTGGAAAAAGTGCGCGAGGTCCTGGATACACCTCTAACTTAGTCGCGCTGAGAGAGGCTTATTCCCTACCCCATGCCAAAATTTATTTACACCAAATCCAGAATATCATACTACTATGGGCAATTGAATACCGCCGCTTGGATGATAATATTAGTTAGTGAAGAGGTGCGGATATGGATTCGCAAAGCGACCTGGAGTTGCGGAAATTTGTCGCTCCCGAATTTATTTTTGGCTTGGGAGCATTAAAGCTTGCCGGTCGTTATGCCAAAAATTTCGGCGCCTCCAGAATATTGATAGTTACCGATCCGGGAGTTATGGCGGCAGGTTGGACTGATCAGGTAATCGCTAATCTGGAACTCGAAAGTCTGCCTTATGTTATTTTTTCCGGGGTCTCCCCTAATCCCCGGGCTGAAGAAGTGATGGCAGGAGCCGAAGTTTATCAAAGCTCCGGCTGCAACCTCATATTGGCGGTAGGCGGCGGCAGTCCCATGGACTGTGCCAAGGGGATCGGCATCGTCAGCACCAACAAAAAGCATATCCTCGAGTTCGAAGGCGTTGACCGGGTTTCCATCCCCATGCCGCCGTTGATTTGTATTCCCACCACCGGCGGTACTTCCGCTGATGTTTCCCAGTTTGCCATTATTAGCAATAGAGAAGAAAAGATTAAAATCGCGATTATCAGTAAGGCAGTCGTGCCTGACGTGTCATTGATCGATCCTGCCACCTTGACCACCATGGATCACTATCTGGCCGGGTGTACGGGTCTAGACGCCCTGGTCCATGCCATTGAGGCCTATGTTTCCACCGCCCATTCTCCCATTACCGACCTCCATGCCCTCGAGGCCATCCGCCTGGTGTCCTCCTCCCTGCTGCCATCACTGGCCGCGCCTGCTGACTTGCAGTTGCGGAGCCAGGTGATGTTGGGCAGCCTGGAGGCCGGGTTGGCTTTTTCCAATGCCTCTCTGGGCGCGGTTCATGCCATGGCCCATAGTTTGGGGGGGTTATTGGATCTCCCCCATGGAGAATGCAACGCGATTTTATTGGAGCATGTCATGTCCTTTAATTTTCCTGAGGCCAGCGAACGATTCCTGCAGATCGGCGAGGCCCTGGGGCTGGACCTGAATCACCGGACCGTGAGCGAAAGAAAAGCGGCCATCCTGGCCGAGGTCACGCGGTTACGGAAAGCCGTAGGCATTGAGCAATCCTTGGGACAGAAAGGAGTGCAGCGGACGGACTTGGGCGAACTTTCCCAGAAAGCCATGAATGACCCTTGCATTGTCACCAATCCCCGCCGCCCGGTGCGCAGGGATTTAGAGGTTATTTTTGAAGAAGCCCTCTGATCCCCCGGAAAATTGGAATTCTTTGCGGGAAAAAATCATCGGCCTGGGTGAGCGTTCCCTCAGGAAGAGCTACTATCCTGAATTGCAGCAACGCCTGGCGGATTTGGAAAGATTCAGAGCCCTGTTGGATCAGAGCAATGATGGTATTTTTCTCCTGCAGGTGCCTTCCGGCAACTTTGCCGACGTCAATGATTTTACTGTTCGCCGTCTCCAGTACTCTCCTGAAGAACTAAGCCTGAAGTCCATTTTTGATTTAATCGAACCCGCAGCCGCCGAGCAAATCAAAACCATATTTTCCCGGAGGCAAATGGGCCGCGCCGCCCGGGAGACCATTATTACCACTCTCCGCCCCGATTCCGGAGAGGAAATCCCGGTGGAGATGACGGTGAGTCTGGTGTTGTTCGCGGATACTCTCTACGCCGTGGTGGTGGCCAGAGAAATCACCGAGCGCAAACAACTGGAAGCCCAATTGGTGCAAGCCCAAAAGATGGAAGCCGTGGGCCGGCTGGCAGGCGGGGTGGCTCACGATTTCAATAACCTGCTCACCGCCATTTTAGGCTATGGCGAGATGTTGTTGCTGGACCTGCCGGCGGACGATCCGCGCCATTACTACGCGGCGCAAATCATCAACACTGCCGAACATGCCTCCGCCTTGACCCGCCAGCTTCTGGCCTTCGGCCGCAAACAAATCATCCAGCCCCGCATCCTTAATTTGAATGAAGTAATCTCCGGCATGGAAAAGATGTTGAGGCGTTTGCTGGGAGAAGACCTCGAGATGGTTTCCCTCCTGGAGCCGGTTCTGGGCGCGGTCAAAGCCGATCCCGGGCAGATGGACCAGGTGATCATGAACCTGGCCGTAAACGCCCGGGATGCCATGCCCTGGGGGGGCCTGCTCACTATTGAAACGGAAAACGTCGATCTGGACGAAGCCTACGCCGGGGACCACCTGGAAGTCAGCCCCGGCCCCTATGTGATGCTGGCAGTGAGCGATACCGGCGCCGGCATGGACGCCGCCACCCAGGCCCATATCTTCGAGCCGTTCTTCACCACCAAGGAGGTGGGCAAGGGCACGGGATTGGGTCTGTCCACGGTATTCGGCATCGTTAAGCAGAGCCGCGGTCATATCTGGGTCTACAGCGAACTGGGGAAAGGCACCACCTTCAAGGTCTACCTGCCCCGGGTGGCAGAGCCCGCCGCGCCGCTGCATCCGGTGGCAGCCCCGGCCGCCTCGCTTCAGGGGAGCGAAACCATCCTGGTGGTGGAAGATGACGAGCAATTGCGCGACGTGATTTGCCAAACCCTGCGCGCTTATGGCTATACGGTATTGGAGGCCCGCCACGGCAATGAGGCTATTTTGGTTTGTGGGCGTCATCAGGGCCCCATTCATCTGGTATTGACTGATGTAGTCATGCCCGGGATAAGCGGCGCAGAATTGATAGAACGGCTGGCGCCCCTGGGCCGGAAAATGAAGGTGCTCTTCATGTCCGGCTATACCGAAGACACCGCGATCCTGCATAGCCTGTTGGCGGCAGGGGTGCCCTTTCTGGAGAAGCCCTTCAAAATGCTTAACCTGGCAAACAAAGTGCGGGAAGTCCTGGACCGGCCTTAAAAGACTCACCACAGAGACACAAAGCACACAGAGTTTCACAGAGAAAATTCTTTTTGGTCTCTTGCCTTGCAAGAGACTAAAATAAATCTCTGTGCACCTCTGTGCTCTCTGTGCCTCTGTGGTAAAATCTTTTTCATGACCTCCCGGCAAACTCCCGCCATTATCCTGCAAGTGCGCGATTACGGCGAAGCGGACCGGCTGGTGAATTTTCTCACCCCGGACGCGGGCCGGGTTGCCGGCATAGCCAAGCATGCCAAAAAGAGCCGGCGCCGCTTTGCCAATTGCCTGGAGCCCCTGAACCGGGTGGTGTTCCAACTCTCCCCCAAACCCCGGGGCGACCTGGAATTCCTGCAGCAGGGGGAACTGGTCAACCCTTTCCCCAACCTCCGCCGGGACCTCAAACGCCTGGCGGCCGCGGCGGTGCTGGCGGAGCTGGCCGGAGAACTCTCCGCGCCGGTGGAAGCCACCGGGGCCATCTTCCAGACCCTGCACCTGGCCCTGGAGCTTCTGGACGGCGGCGCATCCCCGGACTCCCTGCTGCCGTCATTTTTTCTCCATTTCTTAAAATTGGGCGGCTACGGCCCCCACTGGGATTCCTGCCAGCAATGCGGCCAGGAGCCGGCCGCGCCGCTGTATTTCAGCATCCCCAAGGGCGGGGTGGTCTGCAGCGCCTGCAGCCGGGCGGCCACCGGGCCGTTGCTGCCCCTCAATCCCGGGGTCTGGAAACTGCTGCGCCTGGCCCAGGAACTCCCTCCGGCAAAGCTCACCCGTCTCCGTTTTCCCCCGGCCCAGCGGGACCAAAGCCTGGCGCTGATTCATAAATTTTTGCGCCATCACCTGGGCCGGGAGCTGAAGTCCTGGTCCTTTTGGGAAAAGATGTCCCGGGGCTAGTTGCCTCTCAGAAACTGTTACAAAACCTATCTGCGCCTGGCAACATGTGAAATGTTGGGAACTGAGTTTTTTAAGTCCCACTTTTCTATATTATCGGGCACTTGCTTAATCCTCCCTTCCCCCCTTTAGCAAAGGGGGGTGATTCTTCTGCCAACTTAAACCCATAGAAGCCATTGCAAAACCTCGACATTCCCTAAACTGTCATTCTGAGCGCAGCGAAGAATCTCGTGTTTTCGAAGCGTTGAGATCCTTCACTGCGTTCAGGATGACAAAATAAGAGGTTTTGCCTGGCTTCCAGGGTGCCGCCCCATGAATGTCTTATATAAATTGTCAGTCTTAACTCCCTCCCCCTTTGAGCTTATCATTACCCACAAGTCTTTTAGCCGGTGGCACATTCTTTCCAGGCTGTGCCGAAAATCTGCGCAGGCTGGAAAGCCTGCGCCACCAAAGACTGATTTGCTGTCAATCAGGGATTGAAAGGTAGGGGCGAACCTTTGCGCAGAATCAAGCTTTCCCCGAAATTGCCGATGCCCCTAGAAAGTATCCCGCTCCAACAGGCTGAGACCCGTGAAGACTAAATCCTTGATAATTGTCCTGGTGTTCTCCGTTTTCTGGCTGCAAGCCTGCCCTTTCCCGGCCGCGTATGGCGCCACCCGCCTGGACCTGGTGGTGGAGTATGGCGTGGACAATAAATCCGAAGCCCAGGCCCGTCTGGCCCTGGACACCTCCACCAATTTTTTCCAGAGTACTTATAGCCTGGGGCTGGAGAGAGATCTGCAGATTTTCCTGGTTCCCAATCAGGATACCTATAGAACTGCCCTCATGCAGCACTATGGTTTGAGTGACAGCCAGGCCAGGAACGTGGCCGAAAGCACCGGGGGGTTCTCCAGGGGGTCTGCGGGGGCCACCATTGTCGTCAACATGGGCAGCCTGACCAGCGGTCAGAGTCAGTTCTTTTGCCTCTGCCATGAACTGGTCCACCAGTTTCAGAGTCAAGAAAGCCGTGACCGGCACAACTCCATTAGATGGTTGTCGGAAGGGGTGGCCGACGTCCTGGCCGCCCATATCCTGGATACCGCAGGTTTACGAAAAACCGACTACCAACGCTATTGGCAGGAGATCGTCAAAAGGGCCCCCAGATGGCCCCGGCTGGAGGATTTGCATTCCTATGACGATTGGTTTGCCTCCATGGGGGCCAACGGCCCCTCGGTAACCTATGGCGCCTCAGCGTTGGCCGTTCTGACCCTGGTCCGCTGGAAAGGTTACCGGCCGTTGTTTGCCTATTTTAACTCTCTGAAGCAGCTCAGCCCCGAAGATGCCTTTGTCCAGGCTTTTGGGCTTACGATGGCGGATTTTGAGAAACAATTTACCCCGTTTTAGAGGCAATATTTTACGACGCACCCCTGGGGTGACCCTTCTCGCAACTACTGAAAATATCCAGCTTTCCTCGAAAATTGCCGATGAATATTTATTAATCCAATCTTAGGAGTCCGGGAATCCCATGAAGACCAAATCTCTGGTAACGCTCCTGCCTGCCTTCCTCTTCTTCCTGAACCTGTGCCTTTCCTCCCCTGTCTATGGAGCCCGGGTCGACCTGATCGTGGACCACGGAGTGGCTCGAGATTGCGAAACGCAGGCCCGGGCCGTGGTCAACGGTGTCTTCGATTTTTTTCAAAAAACCTATGGCATAGGGCTACAGAGAGATATCCGCATAAAATTCTCCTGCGATAAACTCAACTACCAAAAGGCCATTCAGGACTGGTATGGCGCCAGCGCAAGTCAGGCCTCGGTAGTGGCCCATCACACCGCGGGGGTGCAGCGGCGGGGAGACCTGATCGTGGATTTGGGGGATATTAACAGTGATTATAAACAGCTATTTGTCCTTTGCCACGAGATGGTCCATTTTTATCAGGGTCAAGAGAGCCAGGACAGACATGGGGCCATAGGATGGATGTTGGAAGGGTCCGCGGACGCGCTGGCGGCTCATATTTTGGAGACCGCAGGGGTAAAAAACGCCAGCGGCTTCAAAAACTGGTGGATCAAGAATCTCAAAAAAGCTCGAGAGCTTCCCAGCCTGGAAAATTTACACACCCATAAAGGGTTGATGTCCGCTTGCTATACCTACGGGGGCCGCGTCACTTATGCCACTTCGGCCTTGGCGGTCTTGACCCTGGTCGAGTGGCGGGGATACCCGGCCTTATTTGCCTATTTCCAGGCCCTGAAAAATTCCACCCCGGAAGACGCCTTTTACCAGGCATTTGGCGCCAAGGTCACGGATTTCGAAAAACAATTTCGCCCGTTTTAGGCCCATTCCATTCCCCGGAAAGAAACCAGCGCCCCGTCCTGGCGCCAGGCCCGGCTATTATTGTGTGCAGCCCCGCCTGGAGTCTACTCCCTTGGCAGTTGGCCGAAACTTGCTGCTGTATCCGGGAGGTTAAGCAATTTAAAGGCTTGCCTTCATGAAGGAACTGCCTATCCTATAAACAGACGATAGGTGCCATCCCGGTGGAACGCCGCCGAAATAAGGGACATGCCTCTAAATGCCCCAGCTTTATCCTTTTCAATCCTGGGTTCCGCTGGCCTTGCTGTTCTTTTTTCTGCTGCTGGTAGCCCTGGAAAACTTGCGGCCTCTGCGCCGCTTAAAAAGGCCCCGGCCCCGGCGTTGGCTCGTCAATCTGACCGTGACCGCGCTCGCGTTCGGCGCGGGCGCGGTGGTGGTGCGGCCTGCGGCTCTGGGTGTGGCCGCCTGGACCCAGTCCCACTCGCTGGGGCTGCTCCCCTGGCTCCCCCTACCCTTCTGGGCCCAATTCTTCCTGGGCATTCTATGGCTGGACGCCACCTTCTATATCTGGCACCGGGCCAATCACGTCTATCCCCTGCTGTGGCGGTTTCACAACGTGCACCACGTGGACCCGGACCTGGATATTTCCACCTCGTTCCGCTTTCATTACGGAGAAGTCCTTTATTCTTCCCTCTTCCGGGTCTTGCAGGTATTGGTGCTGGGAATCTCCCCCTTCACTTATCTGGTCTACGAACTCTGCTTCAATCTGGCCACCATGTTTCACCACAGCAATATGGGCCTCCCCATCCGGGGGGAGCGGTGGCTCAACAAAATCCTGGTCACGCCCCGGATGCACGGCATTCATCATTCCGTAGTGGGTAATGAAACCAACTCCAATTACTCCGTCATCTTTTCCTGCTGGGACCGGCTAGCCCAAAGCCTCCGCCTCAATGTGCCCCAGGGGGAGGTGAATATCGGCGTTCCCGGGTATCTGCTGCCCGGGGACAACCGCGTCTGGCCCCTGCTGCTGCAGCCCTTCCGGAAGCAACGCCCCTACTGGCGCTGGCCCAGCGGCCGGGCCAGCTTGCGGCAGGTCGCGGCGGCAGCCGACCCCTGGCATTTGCTGCCCTGATCTTCATCTCCCGCGGCTCCGGAAAGTTGTCAGTGGTCAGTGGTCAGTGGTCAGTAAAAGCCCCGGCATACCAGGCTCTTACTCCCTCTCCCCCCGCCCCGGTAGTGCCAATACTCTTACCAATAAGTTGCGGGGGGAGAGGGCTGGGGTGAGGGGGGCCAGACTTTTCATAATTTATGGGTGAGCCAGAGGCTCATGAACAAGTGCTCCGAAAAGATTGGCTCACGCAAAGACGCCAAGGCGCAAAGAAAGACGCACAAATATAGGAATCGAGAATACTTGCCACAGACAACTCCGGCCCTTATCTTATTTGCGGAAGTGGTGGAGGCATGGACAGTCATTGGGAGCAGTAAGAAAAGGGATGTTTCTTTTTTACTGCCTACTGCTTACTGCTTAATGCTTAATGCTCACAGCTCATTGATCCGCCTTCCCCCGCAATTCGTTCCTAAAGGAGGCTGCCATGAGGCTGCAAGGCAAACGTATTGCCATCCTGGCCGAGAACATGTACGAGGATCTGGAGCTTTGGTATCCCCTGTTGCGTTTCCGGGAGGAAGGCGCAGAAGTGGTGGTGGTGGGCTCCGGCGCGGCCAAGGTGCATACCAGCAAACACGGCTACCCGGTGGCGGTGGATCAAGCCGTCAAAGAGGTGCGCGCCGACCAGTTCGATGCGCTGATCATCCCGGGGGGGTACGCGCCGGACCTCATGCGCCGCCATCCCGCCATGGTCAAGCTGGTGCGGGAGGCCGCGGCGCAGGGCAAGATCGTGGCCGCGATCTGCCACGCCGGCTGGATGCTGGCCTCCGCCGAGGTCATCCAAGGCCGGACGGTCACCGGTTTCTTTGCCATCAAGGATGATCTGGTGCACGCGGGGGCCAATTATGTGGACACCCAGGTGGCGGTGGACGGCAACCTGATCACCTCCAGGCAGCCTGACGACTTGCCGGCCTTCTGCCGCGCCATCATCTCCGGGCTGGGAGGATAACGCACAAAAAAAAGGGGCAGAGACCCTCTGCCCCCTCTGATGCCGGTGAAGAAACGGGAAATGATGCTTAAGAAACAATCTCCCAATTCTCCTGAAAGGTATTGTCATCCATTGTGTATAAAAATCCCATAGTTTTCCCAAGTCCCGGCTCCATGTTCATCTGGACCTTCCAGAAGTTGATGTAAATGGCGTACGTCCACCGGGGTTCTTTGGTTACCGGGTCTTCCCTTTCGGAATGCCATGCCTCCCGCTTCTCCAGAACCCGCCAAATGGTGTTATACTTCTTGCTCCGGACCAATTGACCGACATTTGGGAGTCCCTTGCGCCGCATGATTTCTTCATATTCTTTCATGGCCGCCTCCGGGAAAAATAGATTAATCTGCCCTGGTTATAAAGATAAGGCCAGTCCTGCGGATTTCAAGCTCTCACCCCGTTCTTTATCTGAGCTTCTTCATGCAGTTCGCTGCCACCTCCGTCCCAACCCTGCCCCACCAAGGGGGAGGGAGAAGAAATCTTAAGATTTCCTGGCAATCACCCTGGGACGGTACACCATCTCCCCGCTTCGGGACATGTCCCAGGACTGGCCCCTGGAGGCCTAATTAATTTATTAATAATTACATATAGTTGCCCATCATAGATCTTGGCCGCGTCTTTGCAGGGTTTCAGCCCCGGGAAGCCGGAAAGCAGGGCTCCCGCAACTTTCTGACCGGCAGAGGCAACTTGATGGCCCCTCTCCGGAGAGAGGGGTTGGGCGGTGCCAGAAAACCTGGGGCGGGTTGTCAGTAGCGGCTACCAGTGGCTAGGCGCAGGAGTGGAAGACCTGGACCGGGCCGTAGTGGCGGGATTGATGCTGGACGCGTTTCTGCAAACCGCAGCCGCAGCCCGGCCTCCGGACCCCCGGGCCTGGAGCCGGTTGCTCAAAATCCGGGTGCAGGAAGCGCTGCTTACCCACCTGGCCGGGCGCATCACCCTGGACCGCTTCCACGCCTTGATCAGCACCTTGAACCGCTGCTTGCCCTTTTATCTGCCCCTCATTTCCCCCTTGCTGCGGCCCCCGGCAGAAAACTCCGGTTCCCCCCGGGCCTCTGCTCGAGAAACGGCCCTCTCCCTTGCTTGCAGCCGGGCGGTCCGCCATGACCTGTTGGCCGCGGCCCTAAGCCGCCTCCGGGATGTGCTCCCCCGGCGGCCCCACAGCAAGTTGCGGGCCGAGAAGCTGGCCGACTTCCTGGGCCGCACTTGCGGCCGCTGGTTCCGCTTGCGGGACTTGCAGGAACACTTCTCCATCGAGCCCAAGACCGCCTGGGAATATGTGCAAAAACTCCGGTCTGCCGGGGTTCTCGGCCATAACCAGGGCCGGGCCGCAGCCGTGCGTTATGCTCTGATCGATGCCTTCTTGCGGGTCCGGGGGGAAGCCGTCCGGACACACGCAGCCGCGGCCCTGGGGGATCTTCACCCCCACTTGGCGTCCCTGGTCGCGGACCTGCTCATTGCCAGCGGCGGCGAACCCTTCTGGGAAGATGATTGGCGCCAGCACCTTTCTCCCGGGCCTCTCCAGGAAATTCTGCAACGCCTCATCTCACCCGCGTCGCTCCTGGAGGTGGTGAGCATCGCTCCCGGCGGCAGCCGCCTGCTGCGGCTGCACCCAGGATGGCTCCAATCTTCCGGCGAGGTATCTTAGAAGCCATTGCAAAACCTCATTTTCTGTCATCCTGAATGCAGTGAAGGATCTCAACGCTTCGAAAATCCTAGATTCTTCGCTACGCTCAGAATAACAGTTCAAGGCAATTTGAGGTTTTGAAAATTATTTCTAGTGCGGCGTCCCAGGAATACCTTACATAACTCGCCCGGTCTTTCTCCCTCCCCCTGCGAGGGGGGGAGGGTCGGGGTAGGGGTGGCGTGAGTTCCTTGTGACTATCTTCTTGATAATAAGCCATTTTTTTGCAGAGAAGTCCAATCTAACAAAAATCTAGCTTGATCAACGGACCTGAAATGATAATATTACCTCTGCAAATACGTGCGAAAGTCTCTTGCTTAATCGGTCCTTGCAGGCCCTTGCCTACATTCCTTCATAATTAATTAATTGCCGGTTTTGAGAATGTATGAAACCTTCTTCATGAGGCCTTGGGGCCGGGGATAAGGATTCAGCAAGATGCTCAGATATTGGGGAGGACTTAAATCGTGACCCAGGATTTGCCGGATAAAATATCTCCGGAATTGTGCTCCAGCAAAATCTTCGAAATTAACGGCACTCGCCTTGATCCCGAGGTGGCCGCGGAACTGTGGCCCAGAATTCTCCAGCATAAATGGCTCATGTCGGAAAAACTGGGCCGGGATGTGGGCCTGCGGGTGGCGTGCATCGATTTTCTGGAAAATATGGATCAGGCCCGGGAGGAATACTTAGCCTATCAACAGCTGGATATTCTCAAGGAGATGGGCGCACAGGCCATCAGCCAGGAAATCTGGGACACCATCTCTGATTCCCAGCCCCCGAAGCAGATCGTGCAGAAGAGAATTATTCTGCCGCTGACCAAGGAGAATCTCTCCAAAAAACATGGAGTAGTGCCTCCCAAGGCGATTATTTTCTTCGGCCCTCCGGGCACCGGCAAAACCCACTTTGCCAAAGCCATAGCCGGAGCCTTGTCCTGGTGGTTCATCGAGGTTGCCCCCAGCATGCTTATGGCTGACGGGACTGAAAAAATGGGGGCTAATCTGCGCCAAATCATGGAAAAATGCCGCAGCTTGAAAGAAACCGTCATCTTTATCGATGAGTTTGAAGAGATTGCCGGCAGCCGGGATGAGGCCTCCCGGATCGATAAATCCATTACCAACGAATTCCTAAAACAGGTGCCCTTGTTTAAAAGCCAGGCCAACAACCTGCTCCTCATCTGCGCCACCAACTACATCCGCGACCTCGACGCGGCGCTGCTGCGGCCGGGAAGGTTTGACTGCATCATTCCGGTGGGGACTTTGAACGAAGACGAGCGGGCCAATATCCTGGAGCACTATCTGGAAAAATTAAACACCGGTGAAGTCGACCTTAACCGGATAATAAAGATGACCTCACGATTCACGCCCGCGGATATCGAATATCTCTTTCAGCAAGTGGCCCAGTTCGCGTTTGAGCAGGAACTGGCCACCAAGCAGGATTACCGGGTGACTACGGACACCATCTTTGAAATTATGCCGAAAATTCGGGCCACCTTGACTGATGAAATAATCGTGGAATTTGAAAAAGACAGCATTACCTACTCCCGCTATTAAAAGCGGTGGCACAGGCTTTCCTGCCGGTGCGGCTTACCGGGGCGGGCGAGACGCCCGCCCTACGCCGCAACTTACCCCGCGGCCCTCTTCCTCAGGCGGATGGCCCCGGGGGTCACTTCCACCAGCTCATCGTCGTTGATGAACTCCATGGCCTGCTCCAGGCTGAATTGCCTGGGGGGCACCAGGCGCAGGGCCTCATCCGTGCCCGAGGCCCGCATATTGGTCAGCTTCTTTTCCTTGGTGATGTTCACCGTCATATCTTCGGTCCGGGTATTTTCGCCGATAATCATGCCCCGATAGACCGGGTCTCCAGGCTTGACGAAGATCGTCCCCCGGGGCTGGAGGTGAAAAATAGCATAGCCCACCGCCTTGCCGGGCCGGTCCGCGATCAAGGCCCCGTTGGGGCGGCCGCTGATCTCCCCCGCGTAAGGGGTAAAGCCCTCCAGGATGGCATTCAAGAGCCCGGTACCACGGGTGTCGTTCAGAAATTGCCCTCGGAAGCCGATCAAGCCCCGGGAAGGGATATTAAACTCCAGACGGACCCGGCCGGAGCCGTGGTTGACCATCTTCACCATCCGGCCCCGGCGGCCGGCCATCTTTTCGGTGACAATGCCGATGAATTCCTCGGGGATATCCACCACCGCCAACTCCACCGGCTCGGTGAGCACACCGTCCCGCTCCCGGGTGATGACCCGGGGTTTGGAGAGAGAGAGCTCAAAGCCTTCCCGGCGCATCATCTCGATCAATACCGCCAGTTGCAGCTCCCCCCGGGCGCTCACCCGGAACGCGTCTTTGGTCTCCCCCGGCTCCACCTTGATGCTGACGTTATAAAGGACTTCCTTTTCCAGGCGTTCCTTGAGATGCCGGGATGTGAGCAGCTTCCCGTCTTTTCCGGCCAGGGGCGAGGTGTTCACCGAAAAGACCATGGAAATGGTGGGCTCCTCCACGGTGATGCCGGGAAGCGGCCGGGGGTCCTCCAGGTCGCCCAGGGTGTCGCCGATGAAGGCCGCAGGCACCCCGGCCACCGCGGCCAGGTCCCCGGCTTCGATAATCTCCGGTTCGCCCCGGTCCAGGCCCGCAAAGCTGTACAAGACAGTGAGGCTGGACTTGCCGGCCAAAACTCCATCTTTCATTAAGGCCACTTCCTGGCCCTTTTTCAGCGTGCCGTTGACGATCTTCCCCACCGCGATCAGGCCCACATAGTCGCTGTAATCCAGGCTGGTGACCAAAAATTGCAGGGGCGCGTCCGGGTCGTATTGGGGCGCGGGGATGGCGGACAGAATGGTCTCAAAAAGGGGCGTCAGGTCCCGCCCCTCCCCTTCCGGCGCGGTGAGGGCGATGCCCGCCTTGGCATTGGTGTAGAGCACCGGGAACTCCAGTTGCTCCTCGGACGCGTCCAGGTCGATGAACAGGTCGTAGATCTCGTTGAGCACTTCCTGGGGGCGCCGGTCCTCCCGGTCGATCTTGTTGATGATCACGATGGCCGGGAGCCCCTTCTCCAGGGCTTTTCCTAAAACGAAGCGGGTCTGGGGCAAAGGCCCTTCGGTGGCGTCCACCAGGAGCATGACGCCGTCCACCAGGTTCAGGGTGCGTTCCACTTCGCCGCCGAAATCGGCGTGGCCCGGGGTGTCCACGATATTGATCTTCACACCCTTATAGGTGATGGCCATGTTTTTAGCCATGATGGTGATGCCCTTTTCCCGCTCCAGGTCCATACTGTCCAGGACCCGTTCGGCCACCTGCTCATTTTCCCGGAAGATGCCGCTCTGCCAGAGCATGGCATCCGCCAGGGTGGTCTTCCCATGGTCCACGTGGGCAATAATAGCGATATTGCGTAAATCGTCTCGGGTTTTCATCTAGCGTCTATAAAATAAGGGCCGCGGCCGCCGCGGCCTTTATTTCCACACTCCTTTATCATTGGATAAGCTGTCAGCGTTCAGCTGTCAGCTTTAAAAAGAATAAAAACAATTTTGCTTTTGGCTGAAAGCTGATGGCTAAAGCTGGTAGCTCTTAGATTCCGGGCAGGACGGAGGCAGGCCCTCCGCTTGATCCTGGCTGGCAATGGTCCCGCGGCAAGTTCCCGGCAATAATCTTGTAATTTTAACGTGTATGCAGCTTTTGTGCAAGACCCGAAAATATCCGGGAAAGCTCTCCGGGGTGGCGCCGGCCCAGGGCCTTTCAGCTCATCCGCACTAAATTCTCCGGGTGCTTAGGAGTGTTCATAATTAGTTAAAAAGATTACTATCTCCGGCTGGCTGGTCAACAAATCCGCGGAGATTTATGCTAATATCAACATGGCAAGGCAACAGTGCTACCAAGCGTAACCACCACCACCATACAAGGGCAGGGCCGGCTCCAGTGATGGATAAAGAAATTTATATTCCTTTTGCGGTTAACGACTTGCAGCCGGGGACAATAATCCCGTTTGATCTCTTTAAGAAAACCCATATCCCTGAATCAACGGATTACAGTTACAATATTTTTATTTCCAGGGGAGATATTTGTCAAAAAGCATTGATTGATGCCCTTAAAAAAGAGAATGTCAAAGATCTTTATTTCCGCAGGCAAGATGGAGCCGAAGTACTCCAGTATCGTCATCAAATACGCACCAGGAAGACAGTCTCCCCTGGTAGTAAATTTGATATTTTTCAGCAGGCAGTGGCGGTCAGTCAAATTGCCATTGATTCCAGTTTCGGGGAAGGTGAAGGTTACGCGGCGCTGCCTCTGAGGAATTTGACCCCGGGATTGGAGGTTCCCTTTGATATCTTTGTCAAGACCATCACCAACGAAGTGACAAAACCGGAGTATATTAAGTGTTGTGAACGGGGTGATGTTTTTCAGAGAGACTGGTACTTAAAGCTGCAGGAACTGGAGATCCCTTGTGTTTATTTATCCCTGCAAGATATCGGCGAAGTCCAGCGGTATCTCTATCAGAACATTGAAATGGTTCTGCGGGATGAAACTCAAGCCCCCCTGGAAAAGGGGATGCGGATTTGTGACGCCGCGCATCTGTGGACTCTTAATTTCTTCAACTCGGAAGAGGCCCGCACCGCTCAACAGGTAAAAGTCGCTCAGAAATTTTTGGATACCTTGTTTGCCGTAATCGGGGGCGATCATAATAATTTTTTTTCTTTAATGGAGATCAAATACCACAGTTTCCATCTCTACACCCATTGTCTCAATGTCTGTCTCTTGGGATTGGCTTTCACCATCTTTCTGGGTTGGAGCTGGGATAAAATCCAGGAATTCGCCCTGGGGGCCCTGGTCCACGACATCGGTTTGACCAAGACGCCCCGGGAAATTTTGGAAAAAACGGAGCCTCTGACCGCAGAGGAACTGGCCCAGGTTAAGCGCCATCCTCAGGAAGGCGTACGAATACTGCAGGCTTCCACCAACCTGTCCTGGGAATCCCTGCAAATGCTCCTGCAGCACCATGAAAACGGCGATGGCTCCGGCTATCCGGAAGGCTTGAAAAGGGATAACATCCACGACTGGGCCAAAATTTTGCGCATTCTGGACACCTACGAAGCCATGACTGCGGAACGCCCCTGGCGTCCCGCCCAGGAACCCAAGGAAGTCTTGTGGTTGATGCGTAAGGACTGGGAGAAGGGCAAGGTTTTCGACCGGAATTACGTCAAGACCTTTATTTTATTTCTAGCGGATATTTCTCGGGCCCAGCCCCGTTCTTGATCTCTGGGAGAAGATAGGTCACCCCACCAGCCAGGCCGCGGTCACCAGCAGCCAGGTGGTTTCGTTGGCCAGCTCGCTCAGGGCCGCGGCCAGGCGGTGGCGGTCCCAGCCCGCCTCCTTGATGGCAAAGTACAGCTGGCCCAAGCGGGTGCAGATGCCGATATGTCCGGCCAGGAGCATGGCCCCGGCCAGCCCGGCTCCGCCCACGTAGAAGATTTTGTAGGCCAGGGTGAGCTGCGGCAGGCCGATGAAGCACATGGCGAAACCCGCGTTCACCATGGGATCGATGAGGCCCAGGCCCCGCCGCCAGGCCCAAAAGCAGACGAGAGCCACCCCCGGCCCCACCATCCCCACGGTCACCTTGTCCGTGAGGCCCCACAACTCCCGGCCCATCCAGAGTAGTGCGCCCAGGTCCGCGGCAATGACCAGGCTCCAGGCCCCGTAGGTGAGGACGGTCTGGAGCGTCACCCGGCTGGGCCGGCTGCGGTGGGCCCGGATGGTCAGAGCCAGGTTGATCAGTAGAAAGGTGAGCCAGCTGGCCAGCCAACTGACGTTCACCCCCTGGGAGGTGGTGAGCAGGCGCAGGAACTGGCTGCCCCCGGAAATCAGGGCCAGGCAGATTTGCAGGACAAAGATGAGGTCCGCAGCGAGCTTTTTGGTTATCTTCATCAGGGGTGTGGTGGAAATTCGATTAGTCTCACGCCCAGACGCCAAGGCGCAAAGCAAGACGCAAGCATAGAGAGATCAAAGGTAGTTTTTCCGCACTAAAATTGCTTTATAAACCAACGGGTGTAGGGTGGGCACTGCCCACGCTTCCCTGGCTGCTAGATTTTTTATATTTTTTGAGCCATTAACTTTATTCTATGCATCACCCCGGCTTTCGCCAAGAAAATTCGCGGCTGCGGCTGGTCCGGGCGGTGCGGGCGTAACCAGACCCTGATTAAGCCGAATTTCTTTCCCGCCAGGAGGCATCTGCCACTGACCAACTTTGCATCTGTATCTGAGGAAAATTGTTACGAATAGGCATATAGACAAAATTATCTCTAACGGAAGCCCCGATTTCTGCCGAAATTAGTTGTCATCGGGAAAAGAGAAAAATTTCAGAGCTCGAGCTCGGGAATAAAGATAAAGTAAAACTTCTTCCGCAGCGGTCGAGACTGCCGCGTAATCTCGGTTTAGACGGAGGAGCAGTGGCCGTTTCCAGAAGATCTTTTTTGAAATATTGTGCCGGGGCCGCAGCGGCCCTGGGGCTGGATTTTTCGGTTCTCGGGACCCTGGAGCAGGCGGTGGCCAGCGGCGGCCCCCTCAAGTTGGCGCCGCAGGCCGGCAATACGCCAACTTACCCGATCACCCCAGAGGTCTTCACGACCCTCGAAAAGACGGTCGTCCCCGTGGCCCCTCCTTCTCCATATCCGGGCACGATTGTGCTGGCGCCGGGTCAGGTCTCTCAATACGCGGCCAACGGCTACGGTGTGTGGGGTAAGGATGCGGCGGGCTACCCCACCGGGTTACCCTACCATTATGTGCGGCCCCCCATGGTGATCGGGGGCAAAGACGGTCCGCCGCCCCCCGATCCCTCGGTCCGCGACCCCCTGGCCGCGACCCTTTTGACTTTCTTCTCCATCAGCGACATCCATATCACCGACAAAGAAAGCCCGGCGCAGGTGCCCTACATGGGCTACCAGTATCCAGAGCCGGCGACCCCACAGGGACAGCCCGTAGGTAATTCTTCGGCGTATTCCGCGATTATTGTCTCTACGACCCAGGTCCTCGATGCCGCGGTCCAGACCATCAACGCCGTGCACCAAAAAACCCCCTTCGATTTCGGCCTCTCTCTCGGCGACGCGGCCAACAACACGCAGCACAACGAGCTCCGGTGGTTTATCGACGTCATCGACGGCAAGCTGATCCAACCCAGCTCCGGCGCGCACCTGGGCGCCGAAAACATTGTCTATCAGAAACCCTACCAGGCTGCCGGGCTCGACAAGTCGATTCCCTGGTGGCAAGTCGTCGGCAATCACGATCAATTCTGGATGGGCTCCTATTTCGTGACCGATTACATCCGCCAAACCCTGGTCGGTTCCAGCGTCCTCAACACCGGGATGCCAACCTCGGTACCCCCCAATTTTTCCGTAGTCCTGAGCCAACGCGGTTACTGCATGGGGCTCGTGGACGGAGCCACAGAGTACGGGGACCTCATTTATGGAGGGAATGCCCGTTTGTTTCCCTACTTCCCGCTGGTTACCGCGGACCCGGATCGCCGCTCGCTGACGCTCAGTGACTGGATGGGCGAATTCCTCAATACCACGACCACCCCGGTGGGCCACGGATTCACGCCGGAATTGGTCCAGGAGGGATTTGCCTGCTATCGCTTCTATCCGAAGGCGGATATTCCCATCAAGTTCATCGTGCTCGACGATACCGACAAGGTCGGCGGCGGCGCGGCCGGCGCTCTCGACCAACAGCGCTACGAATGGCTCGTGAATGAGCTCGATGCGGGCGAGGCTGCGGGTGAGCTCATGGTCATCTGTGCGCATATCCCGCTGCTGCCCTATGCCCAGCCCCAGAGTCCGCCGCCCACCAATAATCCCCTTTATCCCTTGTGGCCCATGTGGGCGTCGACTTCCTATAATGCCGACCCAAGTCTGTTCCCTACCCCCGACTTGTTTTTGCGGGCCAAACTCCACACCTATAAAAACCTCATCTTGTGGCTCTCGGGACATGTGCATCGTAACTGCATTACGCCGCAACCGTCCCCCGACCCGGCACATCCGGAATACGGCTACTGGGAAGTGGAGACCCCGTCGTTAAGGGACTTGCCCCAGCAGTTCCGCCACTTCGAGATCGTCCGCAACCAGGACAATACTATTTCCATCTTTACCCACACGGTCGATACCGCAGTCAACCCGGCACCCTTGGAGGACGGGTCGGTGTCGCCCGCGTGGACCTCGCGCGCTTATGCCATCGCCACCCAGGAGATCTTCCAAAATCAAGTGAGTCAGGGGCCTAATGCCAGTCCGCTTTCTGGGGTGTACAACGCGGAGTTGGTCCAACACCTGAGTCCGGAGATGCAAGCGAAGCTGGCGCAAATTGGGCCGGCGGTCAGTTATTTCAAAATCAATGACGGCGTCGTTTCTATCCCGGGCCCCCAGGTCACTCTGAACAACACGGTGGCGGGCAGCACTCCCACGCATTACCTGGCCAGCGAAGACCCCGGCTTCACGGACGCGGAGTGGCTGCCCTACTCTACCGCGCCGGTCTTTACCCTGAGCGCCAGATTCAAGACCGTCTATCTCAAAGTCAAAGACGGCTCGGGTAAGGAATCAGCAATGGTCAGCTCCAGCATCCCCAATCCTCTCGCGGCCATCATGCAGTTAGTGCTGCAAAATTGAGGCAGGAAGGACCCGATCGCAGCGGGTTGGTGGGAAACCGGCACTTTTTGTTAGATCCCAAGTTGAAACATCGGTGACAGGCCTCTTGCTATCCGCCATTTCAAAACCGGTTTTTGCAGTCGTCTTGGCTCATCCAGCAGGGTTTTATTGGTAAAAGGATCACCCCCCTTTTCTAAAGGGGGGAAGGGGTAATTATATAAGTGCCTGATAATCCCCTTAAATCCCCTTTAGAAAAGGGGGACTTAAAGAACCTCCCTCTCAGCCTTTGCTTGTTGATTTGGCATCAACCGTTTCCAGCAGATTCTGCCAAAATATTGCGATTTTCTGGACCAAACCGCCCTCTCCCCCAAGGGTAATCTCCCGGCTGTAACCTCCCCCCCCA
>JAKAGH010000176.1 GCA_021817645.1 Deltaproteobacteria bacterium | reverse complement strand
CTTCTGGCTGGGCGTGGCGATCTGCGTCATCGTCGGTCTGGTCCTGGTCCTCTCGGGCGTCGGGCAATACGGCGGCGGCCCCAATGTCCTTAAAGGTTTTCTCCTGGTGTTCCTGGGTCCGGTGGGGGTCAGGATTTATTGCGAAATCCTGATCATCTTCTTCCGGATCAACGAGACCCTCACCGAGATCAAGCATGCCCTGGAGGACCGCCAGAGCCCCAAGCAGGGGAAACTCTTTTAACTCCAGAAAAGTCAGTAACTAGTTGATTAGGGGAGTCTTGGTGGCGCAGGCTTTTCAGCCTGCGCAGGTTTTTCGGCGCAGGCTGGAAAGGCTGCGCCACCAGATATAAGGCCTTGTGGGCAAGGATAATCCTTTCGAAAAAAGAGGGTGATCCTTTTCCATCCAGACCTTCTTCCGCAGACTATTATCAGTAGCCCGCCAAAAACCATATATTTACTCAACAGGATCTGAATATGCCAATTGCCCGTGACCTCAGCGCGAAGAGCATTTTTTCCGACCGCATCTCCGATGTCCCGAAATCCTTTATCCGGGAAATCCTGAAAGTGGCGGTCGACCCCTCGGTGATTTCGTTTGCCGGTGGCTTGCCGAACCGGAAATTGTTCCCCGTGGCCGAGATTAAGCAGGCAGCCAACCGCGTTCTGGATGAATATGGGCGCGATGTTCTGCAATATAGTAATACTGAGGGATTTCCGGAACTGAGAAAGTACATCTCCCGGAGATATCGGGAAAAGCAGAATCTGCAGATCCCCGTGGACAACATTTTAATTACCAATGGCTCCCAGCAAGGACTGGATCTGCTGGGAAAAGTCTTGCTTAATCAAATGGATGAGGCGGTTATCGAGGAGCCGGGATATCTGGGGGCCATCCAGGCTTTTTCGGTCTATCGAGCCTCGTTTCAGCCGGTGCCGGTCTCCGAAGAAGGGATGGAGATTGCCCGCCTGCAGGCGGTCATGTCCCAGGGGGCGCCGAAATTAATTTATACAGTGCCGAATTTCCAGAATCCTTCCGGTATTTCTTACTCTGACGCCAACCGGCTGGCAGTGGCTGACCTGGTCAGAAATACCAGTACCCTTTTAATAGAAGATGACCCCTATGGAGATTTGCAGTTTGAAGGGGTGAAAAAAACCTCTTTTAAAAAGTTGATTCCCGAAAATACCATCCTGCTGGGATCTTTTTCCAAAACCGTGGTGCCTTCTTTCCGGCTCGGCTGGATCGCCGCGCCTGACCAAATCCTGGAGAAGCTGGTCATTGCAAAACAGGCGGCCGATCTGCACACGAACAATTTTGCCCAATACGTGATCTTTAGATATATTAAAGACAACGATTTCAACGGGCACATCAGCAAAATTGTCGCCGTCTACCGGAACCAAAGAAATGCCATGATTGAGAGCCTCAGGCAATATTTCCCTCCGGAAATCAAATATACCAAACCGGAGGGAGGGATGTTCCTTTGGGTCACCCTGCCCCGGCAAATGTCTTCCATGAAGTTATTCGAAATAGCGATCAAAGATAAGGTGGCCTTTGTTCCGGGACATCCTTTTTACGTCAATAAAAAGGAAGTGAACACCTTGAGGCTCAACTTTTCCTGTGTCGATGAAGAAACTATCAGAATAGGAATAAATCGATTAGGGCAGGCAATAAAACAACTGTTGACAGCTTAACCATTTGATAATTCGAGGTATTTTGAAGATAGAAGATTTTGTCTTATGAAGTATAAGTTTTATAATCCCTTTATTATCTGGTTCAGCATCTGGGTTTTCATCTGCCTGGTTGTGTCTCTGCTTACTTTAGAAAATAATAGGTTGTATTGGGAAACCAGCAAAGCCATCGCCAAGTTCTTAAGTTATAGCCGTTCTTATGGGGAATTTGCCAAACGGTTCGGTTACTCCCACGACCCCCTGGATCGTTATCAGTTCCTCCCCGGCTTGCAGCCACCCTGGCGCACGCCCGCGGACAGACCCGCAATCTCACTATTTATGGAGCCGGAAACCCGGGACCAGGGAGGGAAAGAACTCTCCTTTTGGCTGCTTGGACCTTCCTCTTTTCCGGCCCCCCCGGGACGGCAAGGGGACTGGCTGCAGGCCTGGCAGCACGCGGTCCGGACCAGTTATGTCGTGAATCTTCTCAGTTACCTGTTATTCGTGGTGGGCTTCGGGGCCATCTGTTTGATCAGCGCCATTTATCAAAACTATTTCCGTCGGGCCCAGGAAGAGCAATTTGAGACGGAGATCGAAGCCCGAAATCTGCGCATCCAGGTGCTGGAATCCGGCCGCGACGCCCTGGACTTGAGGTTGAAATTACTGGACCAGGAGCACGCTAGGGCCCTGATCGCCTCCCAGGAAGCCCAAGAAAACATCAGGGATCTGGAAGAGAAACTCCAATCCGAAGCGGAGCGGAATGAAGAACTGCAGGCGGAGTTGCAAAAGGCTCTGGTGGATGAACACCGGGCTTCGACCATGCTTAGCTCCCTGGAACAGGACCGGCAAAGAATTACTGCGGAGCGGACGGATATTACCTCCCGGCTGGCCGCCGCGGAAAAGCCAGCCGAGGAGGACCGGTACCGGCAAAAAATCAGAAAAGCCAAAGCCCGGCTCCGTCTTAAATCTTACTGGCTGGCTTACCTCTATAAAAATTTGTCATTTTCCCCCCGGGCCTTGCAAAATCTGATGGAAGTCCAGGAGGTCCCCGACGTTTTTCCCTCCTTGCCCGATGCCCTGGCCCATCTCAATAGCACCAGTTTGGAGGCCCTGCGCTCCGGAGAAAGTCTGCCCCCCAAAACCGTGGCCCGGTACGCCACCCAGGAACTGGAGCATTTCCAAGGACTTTTCTGGGAGTACCGCTTCTCCGCGGATGGCCGCATCTTTTTCGGTCTGTCCCGATCCCGGGTCTGGAATATCGATACCATTTTGCTAAAGAGACGTTTTCCTGATAAAAAAGAGAAATACGACCGTTATCTGGCCGGGCTCCTGGGCAAAGACAACCAGGACCTGCTGCCGGAGCAAACTTCCTGAGATATAGGTTACCGCCGATGAAATATATCATTCTCGTGGGCGACGGCATGGGGGATTACCCCCTGGCCGAGCTGGACCGGCGCACTCCCCTGCAGGCCGCAGCCACGCCCCATCTGGACGAACTGGCCCGGCAAGGGGAGCTGGGCCGCGCCCGCACCATCCCTCACGGTATGGAGCCGGGCAGCGACATCGCCAACCTGGCCATCATGGGCTATGACCCGGCCCGCTACCACACGGGCAGGGCGCCTTTGGAGGCCGCGGCCCTGGGCGTGGCCCTGCAGCCGGATGAAGTGGCCTTCCGCTGCAATCTGGTGACCCTGCGCCAGGATGAAATCGGCCTGGTCATGGAAGATTACGCCGCGGGGCATATCAGCAGCGAAGAGGCCAAAGAGATCATCGCCGCCCTGGACGCGGCCCTGGGGCAAGACGGCCGCCGCTTCTACCCAGGGGTGAGCTACCGCCACCTCCTGGTGTGGCGGCAGGGCCGCTCCGACTGGCGCACCTACCCGCCCCATGACTGGACCGGCCACGATGTCAGCAAGCTGATGGAGTGGGACGGCCCGGAACGCCCCCTGTGGGAACTCATCCGGGAATCCTGGGCCGTGCTGCAAGACCAGGAAGTCAACCGCCTGCGTGTGGCTGCCGGGAAAAGACCCGCCACTTCCATCTGGCTCTGGGGCCAGGGGCGGCCGCCCCAGCTGCCCACCCTGAAGGAGCGCTTCGGCCTCACGGGCGCGGTGATCTCCGCGGTGGACCTGATCCGGGGCATCGGCCTCTATGCGGGCTTGAAGCCCATCCTGGTGCCCGGGGCCACAGGCTACCTCGACACCAACTACGCGGGCAAAGTGACCGCGGCCCTGGACGCGCTCAAGTCCATGGATCTGGTCTTCATCCACGTGGAGGCCCCGGACGAAGCGGGCCATAGCGGCGAATTAAAATTAAAGATGCAGGCCATCGAGGATTTCGACGCCCAGGTGGTGGGACCGCTGATGACCGGGCTAAAAACCTTGGGAGACCACCGCGTCCTGGTCCTCTGCGACCACTTTACCCCCTTGGTCAAGCGTACCCATACCCTGGAGCCGGTGCCCTTCGTCCTGTATGACTCCCGCACCCCGGGAGACCGGCTCCAGTTTTACACCGAAAACGACGCCCGGGAAACCGGACTGCTCCTGCAACAAGCCGCGGATTTGCTGCCGCGACTGCTGGAACGATAGAGCAACCTGTGCTAAGGTAGGGGTGGGAGGGTCCTACTTTCCGCCCCTCCTTTTCCATGAAATTCGGGTTCCAAACTACTTGGGGAGGACCGAAAATCGTGACCAAGGCACTGCTCATCAACCCCACCTATCTCGATTCCTTTTGGTCGTTTAAGCAGGTCTGTCAGAATATCGGCGCCAAGGCGATGACCCCCCCTTTGGGGCTGTTGACCGTGGCCGCGCTTCTGCCCCGGGACTGGCAATTACGCCTGGTGGATGTCAATACGCGCCCCTTAACGGAGTCAGACTGGCAATGGGGCGACCTGGTTTTATTGACCGGCATGCTGGCCCAGAAAGATAGCCTCCTGGCCCTCATTCGTGAAGCCAAGGAGCGAGGGAAAACCGTGGTGGTTGGCGGGCCTTACGCTACCTCAGTGCCGGAGGGGGTGCTGGCCGCGGGTGCGGATTTTCTGGTGCGGGGCGAGGCAGAAGATCTCATAGACGAGCTGCTTGCGGCCCTGAAGGAGGGTAAACCTCAGAAAGTTCTGGAGCGCTCAGGCAAGCCGGCCATGACCAGTTCTCCGGTGCCCCGCTTTGACCTGATCCACCCAGCCGATTATATCAGCATGTGTATTCAAACCTCCCGGGGATGCCCCTACAATTGCGAATTTTGCGACGTGGTGAGCCTTTACGGCCGTAAGCCCCGCTATAAGCATCCGGACCAGGTGATGACCGAGCTCGAAATTCTGTATCGGTTGGGTTGGCGCCGGGAAGTCTTTGTCGCGGACGACAATTTCATCGGCAATAAGGATCATGCCCGGTCCATTTTACAGCAACTTATTCCCTGGTTGAAGAGCCGGGGTGAACCTTTCGGATTTTGGACCCAGGCCTCCATAGACCTCGGCCAGGACCCGGGCCTGGTGGACCTGTTGACCGCGGCAAATTTCAACTATGTCATCGTGGGGGTGGAGACCCCCGACCCCGAGGTTTTGGCGACTACCAGGAAACATCAGAATATTCAAAACCCGTTGGACCAATCCGTTACCAACATCATGAACAACGGCCTGGGGGTGATGGCCAGTTTCATGATCGGGTTTGATGGAGAACCACCGGGAGCGGTGGACCGCATCTGCGACTTTGTAGAGCGCAATCATATTCCCGTGGTGACCCTGAACACGTTGCAGGTCTTTCCCAACACCGCCCTGTGGCAGCGCCTGCAGCGGGAGGGGCGGCTGCGGGAGGAGATGACTACGGGAGACCAGGAGGGAGGCCGCCTCAATTATCACCCCACCCGCCCCGAGGCAGAGATCCTGGCGGAATACGTCCGGGGAATAAACTATCTCTGCGAGCCCGCAGGATTTCTGCGCCGGGCCTATGACCACATCCTGGCCATGCGGCCCACCCGCAAGGCCCAGGGGCTCGAAGTGGAAGAAAATCGCCAGGCAGGGGTGAATAATGACCTCTCCGGGAAAAGGACCGAGCCTTGGCTACTGGCCGCCACCCTCAAATTTTTCTGGCGGCAAGGAGTGCGGGCTGATTCCCGGGTACAGTTCTGGCGGCAACTGTTGGGAGTATTTCGGCGGAATCCTAGTCGGCTAAGAAAGTATTTACTCCTTTGCGTCCTGGGGGAGAACATGTTTCTGAGGCGGGCCAAGCTGGCCTAAAGCGGAACGGCGGCAAATCCGGCAGTCGGCCGGTGGTTTCGGCAAACGCATCAGGGGAAGGAGAGGCTTGGCCCCTCCTTCCCCTGTCCATGAAAAACCATAAGAATTGAGTAAGGGCTCACGGGCCTAGACCCTGACCCCAATTCCCACCTACAGGCTTATTGATAGACCCCCACACCGATATAAATATCCCCTACCCGTTCCATATACGTGGATTTGGTCTCCACCTTCTTGGTTGTCGGATTCAGGTATTTATACGTCTGCCAGGCGGTGTTGTTTTTCTGGAGCATTTGCAGGCGCTCCTTGGTAATGAAGCGGCCCTCCGGGTCCTGGACTTCCATCATGTCCTTGCCGGCCATGGCGGGCATGATGCAGTGGGCCAGGCACTTGCCCTGCATATCGCCGACGAAGACATAGAGATCCCGGTCGACGAATTGACCCTTGGGTTTGTTAAACTCCGCCAAGGCTTTGTCGCGACCATTGGCCTTATAGAAAGCCACGGCCTTTTTCACCAGGGCCACGGCCTCGGCTTTGGTGCCTTTCTCCGCGGCCAGGGCTGTGTGCAGCAACCCCATGGCCAAAACAAAAACCACCAAAAGAACTGCAATTTTTTTCATTTATCCTCCCTTGCCCGATAGTGTCGTGTCCCAGGAATGCCTTACATAACTTGGGTTGTCTTTCTCCCTCCCCCTTCGAGGGGGGAGGGTCGGGGTGGGGGTGGCGTCTTTTGGCTGATTACAGCCACTTAGCCAAAGTCGCCCCCCTCACCCTAACCCTCTCCCCCGAGGGGAGAGGGAATAATATTGG
>JAKAGH010000175.1 GCA_021817645.1 Deltaproteobacteria bacterium | reverse complement strand
ACCAGCCCCTGCGCGTGGGCTTCGTCTTTCAGAATCCCGATTACCAGCTGTTCGCGGAGCAGGTCTGGGAAGAAGTGGCCTTCGGCCCCCGGAACCTGGGGCTGGAGGAGGCGGAAATCAACCTCCGGGTGGAAACAGCCCTGACCCAGGTGCACCTCCGGGACCGGGCCGGAGAGGACCCTTTCTCGCTGACCAAGGGGCAGCGCCAACGCCTGGCCGTGGCCGCGGTCCTGGCCCTCAGCCCCCAGGTGATTATCCTGGATGAACCCACCACCGGCCTGGACCACCGGGAACAGAAGGATATGCTGGACCTGATCCGGGACCTGCACCGCCAGGGCCACACCATTCTCATGGTCACTCACTCCATGTGGGCCGCGGCCAATTACGCACAGAGGCTGGTGGTCCTGAAAAACGGGATTATCATGTTGGACGGCCCCAGCCGGGAAGTCCTGGCCCAGGAAGACATTTTGCATGCCTGCCGCGTCACACCCCCGGCCATCGTCCAACTCAGCCGGCGCTTGGGATTCATGGCTTTGACCGTGGAGGAATTCCACCAGAATATTTTAGATTTTAAGGGCAGAACCGCTTGACGGACTATGGAAAAAATAGGTTTTGGCTCTGATTAAGAGCATTTCTTATCCCCCCCTTTGAAAAAGGGGGGTAGGGGGGATTTGATAAGCGCCCGAAATCTCCCCAACCCCCCCTTTTCAAGAGGGACTTTTGATAACTCAGCTTTATATCTTTGCCCTTTGCGTGAGATTATCATTCCTTTTGCTAAAGGGAGGCATCTATGTGGGTCGCGGCGGTGCAGCTTAATTCCACCCCGGATATGGACCGCAACCTGGTCCGGGCCAGGGCTTTGATCGCGGAGGCGGCGAGTCAGGGCGCGCAGCTCATCGCCCTGCCGGAGCATTTTGCCTACCTGGGGCCGGAGGACCGGAATCACCCTGCGGTCCAACCCCTGGACGGCCCCCTGGTTAGTGAATTCCGGGAGATAGCCCGGAAACTCCAGGTCTTTCTGCTCCTCGGCTCCTTCCCGGAGCTGGCCGCACCAGGGTCCCTCCCCTTCAACACCAGCGTGCTGCTCAGCCCCCAGGGAGACATCCTGGCTTGCTACCGCAAGATGCACCTCTTCGACGTGGACCTGGCGCAGGGTCCCAGCTACCGGGAATCCCGGGTGGTGCAGGGGGGAACCGCATTGGCGGTCACGCCGCTGCCCGGCACGCCCTTCACCGCGGGCCTGGCCATCTGCTATGACCTGCGCTTCCCGGAGTTGTTCCGGGCCTTGTCAGGGGAAAAAGCCGACCTGCTGCTCTTGCCCGCGGCCTTCACCCTGACCACGGGCCGGGACCATTGGGAGGTGCTGGTCCGGGCCCGGGCCATCGAAAACCTGGCCTACGTCATCGCCCCGAACCAATGGGGCCAACACTCCCCGGGCCGCTTAAGCTGCGGCCGTTCCCTCATCGTCGACCCCTGGGGCCTGATCCTGGCCCAGGCCCCGGACGGTGAAGGCGTCATCTATGCCCGCCTGGACCACGAGCGCTTGCAGAGGCTGCGCCGGGAACTGCCGTGTTTAAATCATCGGCGCTTGCCGTGAGAGATGGGGGAAAAGCGGCCAGGAGCCGGTTTTGTACGTCGCCTGCGAACCGGCTCACAGTATTGGGAACCTACCGGGGGCAGGTCAGTTTTTGATCTGTGCCAGCCACCTCTTGCCTCCCCGGGTTACTAGGGTGACGTCCCAGAAATAAGTTACAAATTATCACCTAGGAATATGCCCAATATTATTCCCTCTCCCCTCGGGGGAGAGGGTTAGGGGGGCGACTTTGGCTAAGTGGCTGTAATCAGCCCAAAGACGCCACCCCCACCCCGACCCTCCCCCCCTCGAAGGGGGAGGGAGAAAGACCGGGCAAGTTTATGTAAGATATTCATGGGACATGGTACTAGAAGCTATTGCAAAACCTCGATTCATAAGAAATGTCATTCTGAGCGCAGCGAAGAATCTAGCATTTCCGAACCATAGACCTTTCGCTGCGCTCAGGGTGACAGAAAAATGAGGTTTTGCCATGGCTTCTACCCTGACGACAGGATTCAAAACTCATCCAGGGCCCGCCAGCCGTAGCTTTGGAGATAGGCCTGGAGCTTCTCCCGTTTTTCCCGGTATTTTCCTTCCCAGAGAGGTTTACAGGCCTCCAGGGAAATCTCGCCTTCCCGCAGGGCTGCGGCATAAGCCATACAGGTGGCATAGCCGCACAATTTGCAATTGGTCAGGGGCAGGAGCTTCAAAATCTCCATAATCTTGAGGCCGGCCTGGCTCACGTAGCGTGGGGTGATGCGGTCCCGGCGGTCGTAAATCTCGTTGATCTGCCCTTTGATCCATTCCAGGAGGGCGTGAGATTCCTCCAGGTCCCGGGCTCCCCGGATGGCGATTTTTTGGGAGTGCAGAGTGATCCATTTGCCGTCCGACAACTTGAGCAGGAGCACCTGATTGGTTTGGTCATAGTCCCAGCCGCCCAATTCGGCATTCACATAGGGGAAGGCCGGCGATATGTCCGCCTCGAACGTGGCGATGGCGTGCAGGGTCTCCTTGGTGGAGTCCATTTTCGGGCGGAAGATGTCAAAATCATCTACCTGGTCCAGTAACATAGCTTTTCTCCTACCGCAGTTGGTCCTGAAGAAGGGGGATAAGCTGTTGCCGCATCTCATCCCGGACCCGCCGGAAAGCGGCCATGATCTCCTCTTCCGTGCCCGTGGCTTTGGCGGGGTCCGGGAAACCGACATGCCTGACCTCGGTTTCTCCGGGAAAGATGGGGCATTGCTCCGCCGCCCTATCGCAGACCGTGATGACCAGATCGAACTGCTCTCCGGCCAGGTCATCCACCGATTTGGACCGATGGCGGCTGATATCGATGTCCAATTCGGCCATAACCTGAATGGCCCGGGGGTTGCCCCGGCTGGGCCGCACCCCCGCGGAAAAAGCCCGCACCTGCCCGGCCAAGTCGTGGTTCACCAGGCCCTCGGCCATCTGACTGCGGCAGGCGTTTTCGGTGCAGAGAAATAAGACTTTCAGCATTTGCGGCCTGCCTCAGGAGATGATCTTTTTGATCTCTGCCACGCTGGGAACCTGGCCCACCATCTTGACCTCGCCGTCCACCGCCAGGGCCGGAGTCACCATGACGCCGAAGGCCATGATTTTGCTCAGATCGGAGACCTTTTCCATTTCGTAGTCGCCGCCCGCGGCCCTGGCTGCCTCTTCCGTGCGCTTGGCCAACTCCACGCATTTGGGACAGCCCGGACCCAAAACCTGCAATTTCTTCATCGTCATCTCTCCTGTTCCAATCTCCCCCTGGTTATTTTTCCTGGCAGCCGGCTGCCGCCAGCCACTTCTTGAGCATGGCCGTCGTCGGCACCTGCCCCACAGACTTCACCTCATCATTGATCAGGAGCGCCGGCAGGCTCATGACCCCCAAGGCCGCGATCTCCTTCATATCCCGGACGTGCTCCACCGCAGCCGGGAGGCCCAACTCCTCAAGCGCCGCCATCAAGGTCTGCTCCAGCCAGTCGCAGGAAGGGCAACCCGGGCCGAGAATTTTGATGGTCAGGCCGCGGCTTTCCTCTTCCACCTTCTCGCCCAGGGCTTTTTTGAACTCCCGCAGGAACGCTTTTTGGTACGCTTCCTGGGAGGAAGCCGGGATGTAATTCCTGGGCTTGAGTTTGGCCAGCAGCGCCTGGGCGATCTCGGCATCAGGGCGGCCCTGGCTGGATTTCAGCTCCTCGATGGCAGCTTTCAAGCCGACGATGCCGACCTGGAATTTGCCGAGGGAGATTTGGGTGATATCCGCGTCGGGCATGGGTGATGCTTGGGCCTCCTGGTTGATAGATTTCCCTTAAAGATCAAGACTCCATCGGCAAGGGCACGACTTCCGGAAAGTATTCCTGCCCCATCATTTTTCCCGCCGCGAAGACCGCGGCGAAGATGGTTTCCAGCCCCACCAGCACGGACTCAAAGCGGACGGTGAACACGTCCTGCTCGGGGTGGTAGGTGACCGCCAGGACGCCCGCCAGCTTGAGCAATTCGGCGCGGACCGCGTCGGGACAGCCCATTCAGGTGAAGCCTCCCGCTTGCATCATCCCTTTGACACGCATTTGCAGATCGGTGTGCAAGACTATGTTTCCTCCCGCGGACCCATGAATCCTGGGATGCTCACTGGCTTTTAAGGCCGCGTACTTTCACACTGATGATTTTGCCCCGCAAACGCTCATCCATTTCCGGAGCCGCGTAGGCGGACTCGGAAACGACGGTGACCGCGGCAAAACCGGCCTGCCGGATGGTTGCCAGATAAGCTTCCTTCTCCATGGCCCCGGCCAGGCAATCGGCCCAGGCCGCGGCGCTGGCCCGCACCTCCGGCGGGAGTTCGCCCGCGGTCACCAGGTCGGCGATGAGAATGCGGCCGCCGGGCTTCAAGACCCGATGCACCTCCCGGAAGCTGGCCAGCTTGTCCGGGGTCAGGTTGATGACGCAGTTGCTGATAACCACGTCCACGGTGCCCGAATCCACGGGGAGTTGTTCGATATAGCCCAGGCGAAAATCCACGTTGCCGTAGCCGTGCTGCTTAGCCAGCAGACTGCCTTTGGCCACCATGTCCTCAGTCATGTCCACGCCGATAACCCGGCCACTCTCTCCTACCTTTTTGGCCGCCAGGAAGACATCGATCCCCGCGCCGGAGCCCAGGTCCAGGACGGTTTCACCCTCCTTGAGGTCCGCCAGAGCCGTGGGATTGCCACAGCCCACCCCCAAAACGGCCAATTCGGGAACCAACTGCAAGTCCTCCGGCGTATAGCCCACGGCCAGGGATTGATCGGCAGGCGTGGGCCCGCAGGTGGGGCAGCAGAAAGTCTGCTCCCCCCGGGCGATCTTGCCGTAACGGTCTTTGATGACGTCTTTCACGCTTTGATTTTTCACGCTGATACTCCTTTTTCCATCACATAATGGCGTTAAAAATAAAGCCGACGCTGATAATCCCCACAGTGACCACCCCGACGAAGACGGCGATTGATATAGAGGCAGACCCGCCGGCCGGACTGCAGCCTCTTGGGGGCAGGCGGAGTGCCCCTTGGCCTCCAGACAACAGGGACTTGAAGAATCTGACCGCCGCCTTCATAATAATCCTATATATCCGGATAACCGCTTAAGTCAATATGAAATTATTTGCGTTGAAATTAGATCTGGATTATCGGCTTCAGGAGCACTGACAGGCGGCGGCGCAGCCCTCCTTGCTTTGCCCTTTGGCCGCCAGTCATTGTTCCAAGCGGTGCCGCGGGGCCCGGGCCTCGGGTGGGAACCAAAAATGTCCGCCAACAGCTGGAGCTGTTTATCCTCCGGGCTGCCGGGGGCGACGCTCAGCGAGTAATTCATCCACACCCCCTCCCGGCGATCCGTGACCCAACCCAGGTGATAGAGATAGCGCAGGTGCCGGGAGGCCTTGGACTGGGTAATGCCCAGGACCCCCACAATGTCACAGACGCAGAGTTCTTCCCGGCCTATCAGCAGCCAGAAAATTTTCAGGCAGGTCTCATCCACCAGGGACTTAAAGAGTTGGGCTTCCTTCTTCATAAGTTTGCTTATAACCGGATAAACGGATATTGTCAAGGCAAATATTTGGAGGGGGACGCACCCAGAGGCCACAAAAAAAGGCGGAAGGGAAATCCTTCCGCCTTTGAAATCGAGGTTAGGTGTTGTTAACGGGCTGTGGCTTTGGCCAGCTTTTCCCTCTGGGATTGGCAATTGCGGCAGAGGGGAGTCTCCGGCATAATTTCCAGCCGCCGCGGCTCAATGGGCAGACCACAGTTTTCGCAGAGCCCGTAATTGCCGTTTTCCAAACGTTGCAGGGCCGCTTCGATGGCCTCCAGTTCCTGCCGTTTGGGTCCCAGAAGGGAGAGTTGGGTTTCCGCCAGCAGGCTGACGGAGGCCTGATCCTCCTCGTCCCGGGCGGTGGCCAGCATCTCCTGATAGCCATCGCCGATACTGGTTTTGAGCTGTTGTTTCACTTCCAGCCAGAGGTTCTGTTTCCGGGCCACCAGCCGGTCTTTTACTTCTGCTTGTCTTTCGGAACTCAGTCCTGCCATTCTTCATCCTCCCCTGACGCAGTCGTCACATGGCCACAGGGCTGGGCTCTTCCCAGGTTTTATTCCAGGAAATCTTCCAGAGCCGCTTTACGGGTGGGGTGTTTGAGACGCTTCAGCGCTTTTTTCTCGATCTGGCGGATGCGTTCCCGGGAGACCTTAAAGGCCCGCCCGATCTCCTCCAGAGTATGTTCCACTTCTTCCCCGACGCCGAAGCGCATCTTCATGATCTTCTCTTCCCGCTGGGTCAGAGTAGTCAAAATGGAGTCGGTCTTTTCCGTGAGTTGGGACTCCAGAATGGCCTCGTAAGGGGAAACCGCCTTGTCATTGCGGATGAAGTCCCCCAGCCGGTCCCCTTCATCCCCCACGGGGGTCTCCAGGGAGATCAGCTCATCGGAGAGATTGGTGACCATGAGGATCTTATCTTCGGGCACGCCGGAACGTGCGGCAATTTCTTTTAAATTCGGCTCCCGGCCCAATTCCTTTAAAAGATCATAAAAGGCACGGTAGCAGCGGTTGCGAATCTCTTGCAGATGCACCGGAATCCGGATGGTCCGGGTCTTGTCATAGATGGCCCGGGTGATGGTCTGCCGGATCCAC
>JAKAGH010000174.1 GCA_021817645.1 Deltaproteobacteria bacterium | reverse complement strand
CCAGGCCGCGCTGCAAAATCTCCAGGCCCGCGGCCGCCTCCCCCAGAGGGCCGGTGACATAGACGCGGTCCCCAACCCGGGCCCCCCCGCGTTGCAGCATCTCGCTCCGGGGCACCCGGCCCAAAAGGGTGAGGGTGATCATGACGCCGGGCGCAGCCACGGTGTCCCCGCCGATTACGGCCACGCCGTAATCTTGGGCGGCCTGGGCCAGACCTGTCCCCAGGGCCAGGGCTCCGGCTACGTCCCGATCCCGGGGCCAGCCCAGGGAAAGCAGAGTGTACAGGGGCTCTCCCCCCATGGCGGCGATGTCGCTCAGGTTCACGGCCAGGGCCTTGCGTCCCAACTGGGGCAGAGAAAAATAGGCGAGATCGAAGTGGACTCCTTCGATCAGGGTGTCCACGGTCCACAGGAGGTAATCTTCACCGGCCACGGCCAGGGCTGCACAGTCGTCACCGATGCCCACGGCCACCCCGGAGGGAGGCGGCCCGAAAAGCCGGTTCAGGGCGGCGATCAGCGCTGATTCACCTTGTAACTTCGGGGGTTGCCCGGGCATACCGGACTCCTGGCAGGTAAGAAAGGTTTATTGTAGGGGCAAACCTAGTGTGCCGTCCCAGGAATACCTTACATAACTTGGGTTGTCTTTACTCCCTCCCCCTTCGAGGGGGGAGGGTCGGGGTGGGGGTGGCGTCTTTTGGCTGATTACAGCCACTTAGCCAAAGTCGCCCCCCTCACCCTAACCCTCTCCCCCGAGGGGAGAGGGAATAATATTGGGCATATTCCTAAGTGATATTTTTGTAACTTATTCCTGGGACCCCATACTAGTGTTCGCCCTGATTCCGGGCGGACACTAGAGGCCACCCCTGCACCACTGCTCCAGATTATGTCAGCCTCTCCCGGCTGGCAAGAATTTTGTCGGCTGGGAGATTGGTTTGATCAAGAATTAGGTATTTCTGCCTATTGTTTTTTGTTTATCAGGGGGCATAATACAATCAACGGGGGAAGTAAGCCCTCGACCGTGATGGGCCGGGGAAAAGGTTAGAAGTTCGGCCAAAACAGATCTTCCTAAAGGAGGGGATCAATATGGCGCTCCTGGCTTTTTACGGTGGTTTGATGATCGGCGTGTTGGCAGGGATGGTGATTATCGGCCTGTTTTCCATGACCCGGGCGGAAGAAAGCGCCCAAGAATTGGACCGTCACTAACCGCAAGTCCCTTTGCCGGGATCAGGAGGGGACTGGCCGGAACCTAAAGTCCCTGGGTTCCTGAAACCAGACGCGCAGAATGCGGCCGGAGAAGCCGGGGCTGTAAGCCCCGCGCTCCGGCCGCGCCTTTTCCGCACGGTAAAATCCCGCCTTTACTTATCAGCCTTGGAAACCCGTGGCAGGATCTCCAGCAGCTCCAGGTGATCCTGCAGATGATAGTATGCCTCCAGGTCAGGGTTCCTGTAAGCCACAAAGATGACCCCCGCCCGCCGGGAAGCCTCCAGGTCCACCGCGGCATCCCCGATGTACATGGCCTCTGCCGCGGCTGCCCGGAAATGCTCCAAGATTTTCAGCAGGCACTCCGGGTGGGGTTTCTGTCGGGTCACATCATAGCTGCTGATGGTGAGGTCAAACAGGGGCGCCAGGCCCAGCTCCCGCAGGACCAGGGGCAGGCTTTTGCCCCGGTTGGTAGCAATGGCGGTGTGATACGCCGGGCGCAAAGCTGCCAGCGCCTCCCGGATGTGCGGCTCAGGGCGCAGCAAAGCCAAAAAAGGCCGGTTATCTATGGAGCGTTGGTAATTCTGGGCTTCTTCCCGCCAGGGACTGCCTTGAAAAAGCAAATCCACCGCGGCTTGGGCCGTGCTGAACTGGACGAAATCCAGTTGCCGAGGAGTGAGGGGCGGCAGGCCGAATTTCTCCAGAATATGGTTGTAAAACGCGGTATTGGACCCGCGGGAATCTATCAGGACTCCGTCGCAGTCGTAGATAATAACCTTAATGGCGGTCAGGCTGGGCGCGTCCGGCATGGAGATGGTCAACCTGGGTTGGAGTGCATGACCGGGGATGATCCCGCTTCCCGCCCGATTTGGGCCTAATGGGCCACGTGCTTGGGCGGCTGCAGGCTTTTCTCAAAAGGTTGGCCGCAGCCCGGACAAAAGAGGAAGTCGGACTCCAGGGTCCGGCCGCATTGATGGCAGGTAATCAGGGGCGGGGGCGGCTCCTGGTGAGAGTAATGATCGATTTTCTGCGCCAGGTTTTGGCCGCAAAAAGGGCAAAAGAGGGAATCGGACTCGACCTCCCGGCCGCAAGAGGAGCAGATCGCCGGGCCTGGCTGCAGATGCTCCGCCAGGGGCTTATCTTCTTCCTGACGCTGACCGCAATGGGGACAGAAAGTGGACCTGTGCTCCATTTTCTGGGAACAATGGACACAATAAAATTCCGCCTGCGGCGGCGGCAGGGGGGGATTCAGGACCTGTTGGTATTGTTGGGTGAAATCAGTGCTGGCCTGCCGGAGTTGGGCCACCCATTTGCCGATTTTTTCGGCGATCTCCGGCAGTCTTTCCGGCCCGAAGAGGATCAGGGCCAGAACCAAAAGCAGAATGACCTGTTCGAAAGAAATGCCGATCAAGAGCCACCCTGAACCATTAAGCTTTTAGATTGTGGCCGCAATGGGGGCAGAACGCGGATTCCTGGGTCAGGTCTTTGTGACATTGAGGGCAGGTTTTGGCCTGGGGATTGGCCGCCGCGGCCCCCGGGGCGGCTTTCGCCTCCTCTTTGGACAGGACCTCAGGGCCTTCGTCATGGGCTTTTTTAAAGCTGCGGATGGCTTTGCCGATGCTTTCCCCCAACTCCGGCAGCCGCCGGGGGCCGAAGAGCAGCAAAACGATGATCAGGATGATGATAATGGTTCCCAAATTGTACCCAAACATGGCGCGCCTCTTGGCTTTTTGTTAAAATATAACAATATTTACGGAAAAAACAAGAATATCTGAAATGACTGCTCCCTCTCTTTTCGCGCCACCCCAGCCTCTGGCCGCCCGTCTGCGGCCCCGGAGCCTGAAGGAATTTGTGGGCCAGGAACACCTGGTGGGTCCGGGCCGCCTCTTGTGGCGGGCGTTGAAAGCGAAGCGGCTCTTTTCCTCCATGATTTTCTGGGGGCCGCCGGGGAGCGGCAAGACCACCCTGGCCCGGGCCATCGCCCGGGTCATGGACGCCCAGTTCGCCAGCCTCAGCGCCGTGATGTCCGGAGTGCCGGACCTGCGCAAGGTGGTGGAGGAGGCCCGGCGCTGGCAGGAGCGGGGCCGCCGCACCATCCTGCTCATCGACGAAATCCACCGGTTCAACAAGGCCCAGCAGGATGCGCTCCTGCCCCACGTGGAAGAGGGGCTCATCACCCTCATCGGCGCCACCACCGAGAATCCCTACTTCGAGATCATCGGGGCGCTGCTGTCCCGGGCCCGGATCTTTGTCTTTGAGCCCCTCAAAGAGGCGGATCTCCTCCTGCTCCTGCGCCGGGCCTTGACGGACAAGGACCAGGGCCTGGGGGCCATGCCGACCGAGGTGGCGGAGGAGGCCCTGGCCCATTTTGCCCGGATGTCCGGGGGCGACGCCCGGCGGGCCCTGACCGCGCTGGAAATTGCGGTCCTCTCCACCGCGGCCGACGCCCAGGGCGTCATCCGGGTGGACCTGGACGCGGCCCGGGAGTGCATGCCCCGGCGGGACCTGATCTACGATAAGCAGGGCGACGCCCACTACGATACCGTGAGCGCCTTCATCAAGAGCGTGCGGGGCTCCGAGCCGGACGCGGCCCTCTACTGGCTGGCCCGGATGCTCCAGGCCGGGGAAGACCCCCGTTTCATTATGCGGCGGCTGCTTATCCTGGCTTCAGAAGACATCGGCCTGGCCGACCCCCAGGCCCTGGTGCAGGTGGCCGCGGCCTCCCAGGCCCTCACCTGGGTGGGACTGCCGGAGGGCCAATACCACCTGGCCCAGGCCACCCTTTATCTGGCCCTCGCCCCCAAGAGCAACTCTGCGGCCGCCTATTTTAAGGCTCAAGCGGCCCTGGAAGACCAAGGGGCCACCAAGGTGCCCACCCCCTTGCAGGACGCCCACCGGGATAAGAAGGGCCTGGGGCACGGCCAGGGATATAAGTATCCCCACGACTTTCCCGGCCACTTCGTGCCGCAGGACTACCTGCCCGAGGAAGCGGCGGGAGCCAAATTTTATGAACCGGGTGAAGAAGGCCAGGAGCCGGAGCTGGTTTCCCGGTGGCGGGCCTTCAGGAAAAAAGGTGAAAATCCGGGCCGCGGTGGCGAAACCCCGGAAGAATGAGTCTAGATATTCATTCCTTAGGAAATGGGGTAAGATGGGGCCAAGTTAAGCGGCCGTGGTCAAGTTGCTGGCGGAGGTCAAATCTAACCTGCTGCGTCAACCGAGAAAATTCCCCAAGGAGATAAGACATGAAATTGAAGGGGCTGATCCTCATCCTGGTATTGACCCTGACATTGCCGCTGGCAGCCTTGGCCGCGGGAACTGAAGACCCATATTATAGACAATGGGCCAGCTTCAAGGTGGGGTCGAGTGTCAGCTTAACGGGCACCGCGACGGAATCTCAAGGAGAAAGCAGCTTTAAGCAAACCATAACCCTCAAGGAAGTGAAGGGTGATCATCTTTTTCTGCAAATATCCAGAGTGGAAGGGGCGAAGAGCACCAATAAATCAAAGAAAGTCGATAGATTCGCCGGTAATAAAAGTAAAGTGGCGGACCTCGGCCAGGAGGAAATTACCCTGGCCGGGAAAAGGTATCAATGCCGTAAATACAAAGTAACCTACTTTTATGATGATGGCCAAGAGATGATGGCCTTTACCTACTGGTTTCATCCGGATATCCCGGGAGCGGCGAAGATCTTCGCCCAAGCGCGGGACCCGAAAAGCAAAACTACGGACTCTGTCACCCAAACCGCGGTGAGTTGGGTAAAAAAGTAAGAGGAAGCGCCTGAGGCGGCCGCGAGCAAATTGAGAGCCAGGCGACCCGGGCCAGGTAAGGGGACCCCGCTTCCCATCCCTTAATTTTATTTTCGGAGTAATTTTTTTTCAAAATCAGGTTTAACTTTGTTAGAAGCCAGCCGGGGGGTTCGGCGATTAACAGGAAACTTTACCCTACTGGACAAATAGGCATAGAGTAGTTATATTAAGCTTTGAGTTTAACTGGGGGGAGCACCGCTTCTTGGAGGAGGTGCCAGCCATGTTAAAGGTCCTGTTTGCAGACAGCGAGCCTCATATCCGGAGGTTGTGCCTGGAGGAACTCCAGGACGAAGGCTATGAGGTGGCGGTGGCCGGGAACGGCGCCGGAGTAATGCGCCTGGTGGAATCGTTCAAGCCGGACGTGGTTATTCTAGAGGTCTTGCTGCCGGATATGTCCGGGGTGGAGACCGGGCGCATCGTCAAGGGTACCAGGAAGGATACCCGGGTGATTTTCTACTCCCATTGCATCCCTCCCAGGGATCCGGCGTCCTTGGGCGCGGATGCCTTCGTGGTCAAATCCCACGACTTAAACCGTCTGAAGGAGGCGGTCCGTCGCGTCTTACCTGCCTGACCCCAGTAGTTCCGTTGGAGAACCGCCATGGCCATAATGGAGATCAGCGTCACCCCGCTGGGGTTGGGGCATCCCAGTGTCGGGGATTATATTGCGGAAGTGGTAAGGTATCTGCAAAAAGGAAATATCCCCCACGTGCTCACCGATATGGGCACGTGGGTGCACGGAGAGGCGTCCAGCCTGCTGGAGGTGGCCCGGGCGCTCCATGAGCTGCCCTTCAACCGGGGGGTGAAAAGGGTAGTGACCCACATTACTATTGACGATCGCCGGGATAAAAAGGTAGATTTAGGAGATAAAACTACTTCGGTAAAGGCCCGTCTCGCCTAAGAGAGTATGTCCCCAAATAATCACGATTACTACCGCATCCTGGAAGTCCCCCGGGATGCCACGTCCGAGGAAATCAAAAAGTCGTACCGCCAGGTGGCCATGAAGTACCACCCGGACCGCAATCCCGGCAATAAAGAGGCGGAGGAGCGGTTCAAGGAGGCCGCGGAGGCCTATGAGGTCCTCCGGGACCCGGAAAAGCGGCGCCTCTACGACAGCTATGGCCGGGAAGGCCTGTCTTCCACCGGCTTCACCGGGTTCCGGGACTTCTCCGATATCTTCCAGACTTTCAGCGATATCTTTGGAGATGTCTTCGGCTTCCAGGGCGCGGCCGGGCTGCAGCCCAAAGCCGGCACCGATCTGCGCTACGATCTGGCGCTGGATTTCATGGACGCGGCCATGGGCACGGAAGTGACCCTGGAAGTGCCCCGGGTGATCAACTGCCGCACCTGCGGCGGCAACGGGGCCAAGCCCGGCACCCAGAGGATTCCCTGCCCCCAATGCGGCGGCCGGGGCGTGGTCTCCCGGACCCACGGCATCTTTCAGATCACCACCACCTGCCCCCGCTGCCAGGGACTGAAGGAGTTTGTCTCCGAACCCTGCCCCGCGTGCCGGGGCGAAGGCCGGAGCCGGGAGAAAAAGAAAATCAAGGTCAAAATTCCCCCGGGCATGGACAGCGGCACCCACCTGGTGATGGCCGGGGAAGGCAACGAAGGCATCCACGGAGGACCGGCGGGCGATCTTTATATCATCCTCCAGGTCCGGCCCCATGACCTGTTCCGCCGGGAAGGCTACGATCTCCATCTGCAGCTGCCCATCGTCTTTGCCCAGGCGGCGTTGGGCACCAGGGTCAGCATCCCCCTGCTCAGCGGCACCAAAGAGATCACCATTCCCCCCGGCACCCAACCCGGAGAGG
>JAKAGH010000173.1 GCA_021817645.1 Deltaproteobacteria bacterium | reverse complement strand
CGGTCAAGTAACCTGCATGGCTTTTGCGACCCAGGTGATTAAGGAAGGCGCGGACCTGAGCCAGTGCCCCCATCTACCCCCGGCCGCGCAAGAGTTGGCCGGGGCCATCCGTAACCAGCAGGAGAAAGGCGAGGGCCGCCGCCGGGAATCCCTGGCGATTTCCCTGGAGGTGATGCACGCCAAGATCGCGCCCCTCAATTTCCGGGACCTGTCCGAGGGATTGGGCGCCATCTACGGGGAAGAGGACGGTCGTCCTTACCTCGCGTTTTCCTATTTCGGTCAAGCTCTTAAGGTCTTCCCAGACGAAGTGCGTTATCCTCCCAGCGCCGCGCCGAACCCCTGGGATGCCATCTTAATCTATAACTATATCGCCTCCTGTGGCCAGGCGCGACCCACGGGGACCTGGATCACCTACCAGAGCCTGCCCAACTCCGTTTCCAAGGCCAAGACCCTGGCCCGCCTGGAGCAGGAGCTATCACAACATTTTGCCGGACATCTGGAGCAACTGCGGCGCCAGGCCGCGGCCTTGGGTGCGGAGCGCGCCCAGGCTTCGGAAAATGCGGATTTTCAAGGCATCTTTCAACCTCTGCCCCGGGTGCCGGTGCTCCTCCTCTTTTGGGATGCCGACCCGGAAGAGGATTTTCAGGCCCAGGCCCACTTCCTGTTCGACGCTACCATTAGCGACTTCCTGGACCTGGAATCCCTGCTTTTTTTGGTGGAGCAGTTGATTGACCGCCTGATGCAGAAGCCCTAGTTTAAATGCGCCCTTTCCCTCCGCCTCTCCGCAGAAGATGGTTTGGGTCCGCCTACGGCACACGCCCGCTTGCTGTTATATTCTTCTTAATGCTCGCTCAAATCGCCCTTCACCCAATAGAGGAAGGGGAGTTATGAGGAGCGTTGTTTGGTAATTTAATCCTGGGACCCGTTAGTAGATTTCCAGCCCCAAGAAAAGAAGCCCAAAGGAATTGTGTCCCAGAAAGGGATTGTTTCAGAAATTAATGCTTTCTAAAATCCCATAAATATCGGTTGGGGACTAGCGCCAAAGATGGCATAATCAACAGTAACGGGTGACTGCCTTATGAGAGAGATTGGCGCTTTTACTCAGCCTGACCTTCCTCCTGAATTGCGTTTTGTCCTGGCCTGTCTGCGCCTTACCACCTACCGGCCATCCTCGGGATCTATGTTGTCCTCGTAGCGTCTTATGCGGTGGCCTCCCGGTTCCGGGAGGTGCTGAACGTGGAAGTTATCCAGGGATTTACCCATTTTCTCCGCAACGACTTGTACGAGACCCTGGCCCGAGTCGACTGGCTCTCTTTCACCCGCATCCGAGCCGCGGAACTCACCCACGTGCTCACCTCAGGGATGGAAATGGTGGGGTTTGGCCTGCAGCAACTCCTGATGCTGGTCAGCACCCTGGTCATTGCCGGGGTCAATATCGCCGTGGCCTTCACCCTGTCCCCGGCCATGACCGCCCTGGCGCTGGGGACCGGAGCCCTATTGCTGCTCATCCTGCGCCCTCTCAACCGGCAGGCCCTGCATACCGGGGAGAAACTGCACCAGGCCCGAAAGGAGATGTTCGCGGTGATCGCGGACCATCTCGGCGGCATGAAGGTGGCTAAGAGCTACGGGCTGGAGAAGCGTTACGCCGATTACTTCCGCCACGCCACTGGCCGCCTGGTGGACCAGCTTCTCGATTTTAGCCGGACTAACGCGGCCACCCGCATGTTTTATGAGATCGGGGCCGCGGTCGTCCTCAGCCTGCTCTTTCTCTGCGCCGTGCAGGTATTCCATCTCCCCGCCGCCTACCTGCTCCTCCTGGCCTTTTTGTTCGCCCGGTTGTTGCCGAAGTTATCGCAGGCGCAGCAATGCTACCAGCGGATCTGCAACATCCTGCCCTCCTATGGCGCGGTGTTGGCCATGCAGGCCCGCCTGGTCCAGGGACAGGAGCCCCGGCAGGCTCCGGCCGGCGAGCCGTTGCGCCTGGACCTGGGGATAGAGTTGCGCCGGGTCTCTTTCCGCTATGATAAGACCCGCCAGCACGACGCAGTCCACCAATTGGATCTGGTGATCCCGGCCCGGCAATTGACCGCCATCACCGGTCCCTCAGGCGCGGGCAAGAGCACCCTGGCCGACTTGCTGATGGGGCTCCTGGTCCCCGATGCCGGCCAGATGTTAGTCGACGGGGTGCCCCTGGCTGGACCAAGGCTCCACGACTGGCGCCGGGCGGTGGGCTATGTGCCCCAGGAAGCCTTCCTCTTCCATGATACGGTCCGGGCCAACCTCCAGTGGGCCCATGCAGGCGCCGGGGAGGAGGAGATGTGGCGGGTGCTGGAAATGGCCGCCGCCACAGAGTTTGTGTCCCGTCTCCCTCAGGGTTTGGATACGGTGGTGGGGGACCGGGGGGTGCGGCTGTCCGGCGGTGAGCGTCAACGCCTGGCTCTGGCCCGGGCGCTGCTGCGCCGCCCCGCTTTGCTCCTGTTGGATGAGGCCACCAGCAACCTGGACCTGGAAAATGAGCGCCGGATTCAGGAAGCCGTGCAGCGCTTGCAGCAGAACCTGACCGTGCTGATCATCGCCCACCGCCTCTCCACCGTGCGGATAGCCGAGCGCATCGTCGTGCTGGACCAGGGCCGGGTGGCCGCGGAAGGCACCTGGGAGCAACTGGCAAACCAGCCGGGCCTGTTCCGCTCCCTGCTCCAGGCCCGGGAAGGGATGTCCTAGAGCCGTTGCGCCTTGGAGACTTGGCATGGGATAAAATTAGAGGCTTTCCTGGAAGGGAAAGCCAATTTTTATGTCCCGGGACCGGCCCCTAAATACTTGCAGAGCCGGGCTGGAGAGTTTAAACTACTGCCGCGGGGGAGTTGCAGCTAGCTTCTGCCCCCCTTGCGGAGAGATGACCGAGAGGCCGAAGGTGCTCGCCTGCTAAGCGAGTGTGGGGGGAAACTTCCACCGAGGGTTCGAATCCCTCTCTCTCCGCCAGTTTTTTGCAGACCCGCAAAGGATGGCGGCCCTGCCGGGCTGCCCTCCCTCTCTGAGGGTCACCTACCCGAGACAAAGGATCGGCGTTAAAGCATGGCGGGAATACAGCTAGGACAGATTCTGGCCCTGGTGGGCATGGTGCTTCTGTTGTGGTGCGGCCTGCGCCGTCAACAGGCCCGGAAGGCGGGACAGGCGTCTACTCCCGGTTTTATCCGGGAGCAGCGCTTAATGCACGCGGCCGCCTATGGTCTCATCCTGGCGGGGCTCATGCTCATGTGGGCCAAAAAATAAAGGCCCGGACTTCCGGAGAAACCCAGGCCTTTTTGGAGGGGTCATGAAACTTGTAATAGTTATCGGCACCCCCGGGAAAAGCATTAAGCCTTTATCAGCAATTCTTTAAAACTTTTCTGTCTCCCGCCGGGAATCAGCCTCCCCCCCTGCTGTTTGATCCCGCCAAGTTGCCGTCAACGGACCATAATCGCCTGTAATACCGGCTCAACCCTGGGTGCGCCCGCTCCAGGACAGACCCGCGGCTCCGTCCCTACGCAAAAATCACCTTGAGTGCAGCCTGGTATCCGGCCCCCTCCCGGACTATCTGCGATCCAACACCCGGCGGATCGCCCGCCCCAATTCCCCGGCAGTGACGGGCTTCAGCAAATAGTCTTTGATCCCCAATTTTTTGGCATGTTCCAGGGACACTGCCTTCCTGATGGCGGTGTACAGGATAATGGGCATATCAGGACACAACCGGCTTAATTCCTGGGCCAGTTCGATACCGTTCATCTGCGGCATGATAAAATCGGTGATCACCAGGTCGAATTTCCGGGGTTGCCGCCGCACCATTTCCAAAGCTTCCCTGCTGGAGGTGTGGCCGGTAACCCGGTAGCCCAGGTTTTCCAAGACTTCCTGCCCGTTTTGGACCATCCTCTTCTCATCGTCGATAATGAGGATGTGCTCCCGGGGCTTGTGGGAGAAAGCAGCTTTGACGTTCTTGCCGGTAATCCTCAAATGCTCTTTGGCCTTGGCATTAGAGGTCCTAAAGGAACGCTCCGCAGTCACGTCAGCCCTCCATCGGTTTTGGCCGTCCCTGGATTTATGAGGCCCTACTGCCCGCCCTGCCATCGTCCCTGGAAGGGCGCTATTCTCTGACCAAACGCAAAGGCTGGAAATATATGGCGGGGTATACTTACAATGAAATATTAATTATGGTTAGTATCCGGGTCAAGGGAGGTGAAGCCTGATTGAGATTAGTCTCCTCTTCTCCCGCATCCGTGCCGCGCTCTCGAGGGTGAGGACTGGCTTGAATTTCCGGGTAATAGTAATAATTTGGTGATTTCAGGGGCATAGCCCAAATTGACCCGAGTCAGGGCAGTTCCGGGAGTTTTTGAGACGCGCGCCGATCTCCGGTTTTCTGGCATTTCCGGCGATTTTCATAGGGGTCAGATGCAAGAGGACCCCAAAATAGATAACATCTAAATTATATTAGTTTTTTTCTTATCAAAAAATATCCGAAAAATCCTGAGAGGCAGTCCCGGGGCAGGGCGGCAGGGAATCCATCCAGGGCGCTGCGGGTCATTCTTCTTCCACCTGGTAAATTCGCTCCCGAGGCCCGAACTATCTTCACCCACCCGCTCCACCCCCAATAACCGGCGGGGGGTCCGTGAGCATCTTAGTCTGAAATGAAGGTTTTTTGGGGCTGGACATTTGCCCAAAAAGTTTTACTCTATGGGGAAAAAAACCTGCGGAAAATCTGGAGAACGGGCTTCAATGCGTGGTCGTGCCGCCATCCTGGTGTTGCTTTTCCTCTGCTGGGGCACGGGGATTGCCCTTGCGGCCTCCCCGCGTCTGACCCTGGGGGAAGCCATGCTTCTGGCCCTGAAGCACAACCCGGGGCTGCAGGCCGCGGGCATGTCGGTGGAAACCGCGGAAGCCGACCTGGCCAAGGCCCGGGCCCGTTTCCTGCCTCAAGTCAACTTCTCCGAAGGCTACACCTTTTCCAACAACCCCACCCAGGTCTTCATGAGCAAGTTGAATCAGCGAGTATTTACCGAGCAGGATTTTCTCTTAAATAATCTCAATTTCCCCAAGGATTACGGTAGTTTTCGTACTGGTTTGTCCGCGGTGCAGCCGCTGTTTCAAGCCGGCGAGGCCTATCTCGGCTACCAGCAGGCCCGCCTGGGCCGGGAGATGGCCGCGGCTTATGTCCTCAGCAGCCGCCAACAAGTGCTCTTCCTGGTGACCCAGGCCTACTTCGGCCTGCAACTGGCCCGGGAGAATCTGCGGGTGAAACGGCAGGCCAAAGAGACTGCGGCTAAGCATCTGCAGATCGCCCAGGCCCGCTACCGGGACGGCTCCGTGGTCAAGGCCGACGTCCTGTCCGCGGAAGTGCACCTGGCCCGCCTCACTCAGGAAGAGATGACCGCTTCCAGCCAGGTGCAGATCGCCCAGAGCGCCCTGGGCACGGTCATGGGCCGGCCCGGGGAGGGAAACCGGGACCTGGCCCCGGCTCCCAAGGAACCCGCGCCGCTCCCCCCGCAGCTGGCCGACTTGCAGAAAACCGCCCAGGAAAAACGCCCTGACCTCCAGCGGCTGGAGTTGGCGGCCCGGGTGGCCCAGCAGGAATATCAGAAAGCCCGGCTCAACTATCTGCCCCGGCTGAAGGTGATGGCGGAATACGACGTGGATCAGCGCCGCCTCTTCGGCAGCAACGCCGACAGCTACACGGTCATGGCCCTGCTGAACTTCAATCTCTTCAACGGCCTGGCCGACCTGGCCCGGGTCAGGGAGTCCCGGGCCAAAGAAACCCAAGCCCGGGAGTTTAAACGGGACTTGGAAGACCGGGTGCGGCACCAGGTGACGGAGTCCATCCTGAACCTGAAAACGGCCCATGAACGCCTGAAAGTGGCCCGAGCCGCGGTGGCCCAGGCCCGGGAAGGCCTGCGCCTCATCCGCCTCCGCTACGAAGAGGGCCTCACCATCCTGGTGGACCTCCTCACCGCGGAAGACGCCCTGAAAAACGCGGAACTGGGTCAGGTCACGGCCCTGTTCGACACCTACCTGGCCCAGGCCGGACTGGACCTGGCCCTGGGCACTATCTCCGGCCCGGTGGCGGAACAGAAAGCCCCGGATAGGAAATAAGGCGAAATCTTACGAATTGGTATGGGATGCAAACGCGGGACCTTGGCTCTCAGTACCTTAAAGAGGGCAGCTTCTTGACCCGCCAGTGCCGCGCCGGGGGTCTGTTTTTCTTCCCCCCCTTTGTAAAGGGGGGATGGGGGGATTTTAGGAGCGCCCCCAAATCCCCCTAAATCCCCCTTTTTCAAAGGGGGACTTTGGGCATTGCTGATCATTGACCAACCACTTAAAGGACCAGGCGATTAGGCAACCCTGATGATGGCAAAGAAGAGACTATTCGGACTGGCAGCCCTGGTAGTGGGAGCCCTGGTGTTCATGCTCTGGCTGGCCGGGCTGCTCCATTTCGGCAAGATCGCGCCGGGCACAGTGGCTTTGAAGGCCCCGCCCGCTCCTGGCCGGGTGCTCTCCGTCCAGGAGCGGGAAATCCCCCAGGAACTTATCGTCCTGGGGAGCGTCATCTCCCCCAGCCTGGCCCAGGTCTCCTCCCAGGTGCCCGGCCGGGTAAGCCGCGTTTGGGTGGAGGCCGGCTCCCGGGTTAAGGCCGGAGCCCCGCTGGTAGCTTTGAGCGCGCCGGAATATCAGGCCCGGCTGGGTCAGGCCCAGGCGCAGCTCAAGCAGGCCGCGGCCGACTATCATCGCTACCAGCGCCTCTTGAAGGAAGAGGCCGTCAGTCCCCGGGAGTTCGGGGCCATGGAGGCCCGCTATCAAACCGCCCGGGCCC
>JAKAGH010000172.1 GCA_021817645.1 Deltaproteobacteria bacterium | reverse complement strand
CCCAGAAGCCTTATTTCCCCAGACCGGGCCTCAACCTGGCCCTGGGCCTGGTGCTGGCCCTGGTGGTCAGCATCAGCACGGCCTTCTTCCTGGAATACTGGGACGACTCTTTGAAATATCCCGAGGATGTGGATCGCTATTTTGAGGAAGAAAAACTAAAGGTTTTAGCTTCCATACCGGAACTTTAAGATGTTTTCCCCGAGCTCAGAAAATAAGATGTCCCGCTTCCAAACCCCGCAGCTGGTTTGGCTGCTGGTGTTGGGGGTGATTCTGGGCCTGGGGTTCCTGTTGGCGGCCCAGCTCTCCCGGAAATGGTTTACCTTCCTGTTTCTCCTGGGCTTGCTGGCGCCCATAGCTTTAACCGTCCCGAACCGGAGAGAATTCCTCCTGACTCTGCTGACCCTCTCCGTTCCCATCTGGGTCGGTATGCACCTCGGCTTTCACAAGACCCCTTTCGGCCGGTCCACCTTTGGGTTCCCCATCCATTTCAGTTTTATCCCCCTGGCCGCCCTTTATGTGACCTGGATTGCCAACCGGGTAGTCTGGAAGATCCCGGGCCCGGTCTCCACCCGGGGGTTGGGGGCCCTGGCCGGGCTTTTGATTACCGGGGCTTGCTCCGTGTTCGTGGCCAAAGAACCGATCTTCGCGATTTTTGATCTCTTTGCCCTGGCCACCTCTTTAGCCATCTTCATCTATATGTCCAGCCAGATCACCGAAAAAGATTTGCGTTTGATAGTGACCGTCTTGATAATTTTCGCGTGTTTCCAGGGCCTCATCGCTATCGGTCAAAGACTCACCGGCACGCTCATGGGCTTCAGTCTGCTTGGGGGCGGGGGCGCCGGGCCCCAGCCCTTATACGGCTATGCCGGTTTGGAGGCCGTCTCCCGGGTGGGTGGCTGGATCGGCCACCCCAATTCCCTGGCCCTATTTTTTGATCTGCTGCTGCCCCTGAGCTTCAGCCTGCTTTTCTATCCCCTGAGCCGGGGCCTCAAGTTCTGGCTGGTAGTGGCGGTAATCTTCGAAGTATTGGGGTTGGGAGTGACCTATTCCCGTGGAGGCATTATCGCCACCTCCTTGGCCCTCTTTATCCTGGCCATCTTTTTCTGGAAGAAGAAAATGGGGCTGACCCGGGCTCTTTTCGGGGTGCTCTCCCTGGCCGTGATCACTGCCACTCTTTTGCTGATTATCCCCAACCCCCTGCGGACCGGGTTGTTCCGGACGGAAGGCACCGCCTACGGCCGGTGGCCTCTGATTGAAGTGGCGGCGAACATCATCAGCCACCGTCCCTTGTTGGGCACGGGCCTGAATAACTTTGTGGTGACCGCGCCGCCCTACGACCAAACCCCGGAGCAGATCGTCGCGGCCTGGAACTCTCCGGTCCATAATCTGTTTTTCTTCATCGGCGCGGAGACTGGCCTGCTCGGCCTGGGTTTCTTCCTCCTTTTTCTGTGGAAGGTGATGACCTGGCTCTATCCGGCCCTGAAGGTGCAAGACCCGTTTCTCCATTGCGTGGGCACGGGCATCTTCTTCGGCATCATGGCTTTTTTCGCCCATGCCCAGGTGGATTACACCATCTGGACCCAGAACCGCCTCATGTGGTTTATCCTGGGATTGGCAGTGAGCATCGGCCGTTTCGCCCGCTTGGCTGCAGAAAACCAAAAAGTCGCGGCCCCGCAGGAATCAGGGGCCTGACTCAAGTTGGGTGGCAACCATGGCAACCCGTTATTTAGGCGCTGAGAATCAGATTTACCACTGCCCGGTGGGTCCGGAGGGATTATCCCCCCGGCCCTGGAAAAAAAATGAGTTCACAAAGATTCGTCCGCAACAGTCTGCTGTTAATCACCATCGAGATGATGGCCAAGGGTTTGGGCGTCCTGTTTTTCATCGTCGTCGCCCGTTTTTTGGGAGCGGGGGATCTCGGCGTCTTCGCCTTCGCCTCGGCATTGGCGAACTTTATCATCATTCCCGCCAAATTTGGCTTCGAGGATCTGATCCAGCGGGAAGTGGGGCGGAATCCGGCCGGCACTTATCATTACTTTTGGGCTCTGGGGGCCATCAAGGGGTTAATCTCCCTCATTTCCCTGGGGCTGTTTTGTCTGGCCGCGCTGCTGTGGGCCCGGACCGACCCCATCATCTTGATTCTGGCGGTAAGCTTTACTTTGGTGTACTCGTTTATGGAATTCACTGACGCTTTTTTCCGGGCTAATCAGAGAGCCGAGCTGGAGTTGGTGGTGCGCCTCTTTTTCTCGGTCACCAATATCCTCCTGGGGATTACTTTCCTATATGCCGGCTACCACCTCAAAGGGGTGCTCGCGACGCAAGTGGCCGCGGCAGGAGCAGCCGTCCTCCTGGCCCTCTTTATCCTCAGCCGGGTGGCCACCCGAGGGCAGCAATATAGTTGGGAATGGCGCACTGCCTGGAGCCATCTGGCCGCGGCCATACCCTTTGCCGGTATTCTGGTGGCGCTCTACTTCAGCAACCAGATCGGGGTGGTGATTCTCAGCTTCCTGGCCGGAAAGGCGGAAGTGGGGTATTTTGCCTCCGCCCTCAGGATCTTCGATGCCTTGACGCTGATTCCCGCGGCGGTGACCGGGGCTTTCCTGCCAGCCATGAGCCAATACTATGTCCAGTCCCTGGGGGCCTTCGTCCGCACCCTGCGCTTCACCCTGAAATATTTGTTTATCCTCACCGCCCCCCTGGTGGTCATTACCACTTTGCTGGCCCACCGCATCATTATTTTTCTTTATCGGGAGCCCTTTGCGCCTTCCATCCCGGCTCTGCAAATTCTCGGCGTCAGCCTGATTTTCAGTTTCTGGAATTTCGCCGGGCAGAGTGTCTTGGTGGCCCGGAACCGGGAGCGCCTGGTGCTGATCTCCATCTGGACGGTGGCCTGCATCAACGTCGTCGCCAGCTTTGTGTTAATCCATGGCTATTCCTATCTGGGAGCCTGCTGGGCCATCTTTACCACCCAGGGGATATATTGCGTCATCCTCTTTGCCTTTATGCTGCCCCGGTATTTGGGCTTCCGGAAACTGGTGGGGCTGATCGCCATCCCCGTGGTGGCCGCGGCCATCATGGCCGTGGTGGTTTTCCTGCTGCGGCAGACCCATCTGTTTGTCGCCATCCTGGCGGGGTTAGCCGTTTACGGGGGCGCGCTGCTGGCCCTGGGGGGCGTCACCGCGGCCGATCGCAGTTTCTTGCGGCGCCTGGTGACTCCCGGTTCCCGGGAATTGTCCCCGGAGAAAGTTTAGATCAAACAGGGATCGGTTTAAGAACATGCTGAGCCATTGCTTAACAGAGATCAAGGGGCGAGGGAATGCGGCTTCCCGGTTGGGGGAAATAGTCTCCACCGCCAAGCCTGGAGCCCTGGCTGGCAGCAATCAACGAGCCCATCGGGTTAAAGGTGAGAGCCTGACACCCGACAGGCTCACCGGGGGTTGGCAATGATTACCTCGAATCTGATCACGTTGGGAATCGGAGAATGGGTCAACCGGATCTGCCCATTGATGAGTCAGGAGGCCCACCTGGTTCTCCTGTCCTCCTGGGTGTTATTCCCGCTGTTTTTATGGAACCGGGGGGCCAAGAAGAGTCCCCGGGCCGGCAGGACGGGGGGGAAGGCCGCCGGGCTCAGTGAAGCGCCCAGAAGCGATTCCGAGCTGGATAAATCTCTGGCTTCGCTGTCACATGTTAATCCCGCCACCCGGGCCAAAGCCGCCCGCGCCCTGGGAAAGTGCAGGGATCCGCTGGCCGTGGCGCCGCTGGTGGCTGCGCTGAAAGATCCTGACCGGGACGTAAGATTCTGGGCGGCCTGGGCTCTGGGGGCGCTACAAGACCCCCTGGCGGTGGACGCGTTGATAGCCGCCATTACCGACCCGGATGCCGGAGTGCGTTATCGGGTGGCCGAGGCCCTGGGGGAGCTGAAGCAGCCCCAGGCCGTGGCGGCCCTGACCGCGGCCCTGACCGATGCCGAGGAGGCGGTCCGGGAAGTGGCCTCCTGGTCCCTGAAACAGCTGCAGGCTGCGACGGCCCCGGTGGAGGAAGCGGCTCCGTCCCCCAGGCCGGAGGCCGCAGAGGCCGGCCCAGAGGAGCCGGTTGCCCCGGCAGCCCCGCCCTCTCCCACCACGGCCCTGGAAGCGGAAGTCCAGCCTTTTCGGCTGGCAGAGCCGGTGGCGGCAGATCCAGACCCGGAGGCCAAACCGGCGGCGGCTGCTCCTCCGGAACCAATTGCGATTCCACAAGTTCCGGTCTTTTCCCTGGCCCCGGAACCCCAGGTCGCCATGCCCGAATTCCGGGTCAGACTTGAGGAACCTCCTGCCGGCGCGGCCGGGCAGTCGATCACCCTGGAAGTGAAGCCCTACGAGGCGGAGGCCCACCACCTGCTGGGGCTGGCCCTCAGCGACAGCGGCAACTGGGCCGAGGCCATCGCCAGCTACCGGCAAGCCATTAAACTGAAGCCCGACCTGGCCGAGGCCTACTGCAACCTGGGGGTCGCCTACAGCCAACAGGGACAGCTTCAGGAAGCCCTGATTTATCTGAAACAGGCCTTAAAGCTGAAACCCGATCTGTATAAGACCGCCTGCAACCTGGGACAGGTGCAGGCCGCGTTGGGACACTGGCCGGAAGCGGTAAAGTCTTTTCAACACGCCCAGGGGCTCCGCCCCGGCGATCCGGAAGTGCTGCAGCGCCTGGGCGCGGCTTGCTGCCGCCTGGACCGTTGGCCGGAAGCCGCCCAGGCTTTGCAACAGGCCTTGCAGACCAAGCCCGATGATCTGGGGATCACTTATAAGTTGGGTCTGGTTTACTGTCACCTGGGGCGTTGGCCGGAAGCCATCAAGTCATTGCAGCAGGTCCTGGCCCTGAAGCCGGATCACGCGCTGGCCTTCCGCCATCTGGGGATCGCCTGTAATCAGCTGGGCAACTGGAAAGAGGCAGTCAGGTGCTTTCAACAGGAAGTCCTGATCAAGCCGGACAATGTCGAGGCCTACCTCAACCTGGGGGGCATGTTCGCCCAGGTGGTCAACTGGCAGGAATCGGTCGCGGCCTTTAAAAGGGCGGTCCAGGCCAGGCCGGATCATGCCATGGCCCACCAGGCCCTGGGGGTCGGTTATGGCCAGTTGGGGCTCTGGCGGGAAGCGGCCGAGGCTTTCCAAAAGGCCATCCTGCTGGGGGGCGATGCCGAAGCCACGCGCCTGGCCGGTCTGGCTTCTCCCCAAGCCCCCCAAGGCGCGGAGATGGTGGAAAACCTGAGAAACGCCCTGCGCTACAATCCCAACCTGGCTGAGGCCCATTATCTCCTGGGTTTGGTCCAGGGGCAGATGGGCCGTTGGCAAGAGGCAGCCATGGCTTTCGCCAACGTGTTGCGCAAGAAATCCCGGCCCCTGGATCAGGACCAAAATCCTGCGCCCAGCGCTTTGACCTATTATCAGGAAGCCCTGGACATTCTGCGGCAGGCCATCAATCTCCGGCCCGATTTGCCGGAACTCCCTGCGGGTCTGCTTCTGGAAACCGGCTCCCTGGCAGCCAGCGAAGACCGGGCCCCCATCTGGAAACGGGGTATCCAGGCCGATCCCCGGAATGAGGAGGCCCATTACCAGCTGGGCCTGACTTATCTCCGCCAGGGCCGCTACGCCGAGGCCTGCGCAGAGTTCCAGGCCTTGCTCGAGATCAATCCCCGGCATGCCCTGGGACATTATCAACTGGCCGTGGCCTATCTTTCCCGGGGCGACTTCGGCGCGGCGGTGGAGGAATATGCCGAGCTGAAAAAGCTGGATGAAAATCTGGCGGCCAAGCTCTTCGCCTAAAAAAGGAAGTAATGGGACTGGAAACCAAGCGCGGTAAACACACCATACTGGGGAATCGAATCATGCAAACCTCAACCGGCAAGATCTTTTGGGCTGGCCTGCTCATTGCGGTAATGGTTTTGGGGGCGCCTCCCCGGGGGGCTGAGGCCGCCCGCAAGGTGAAGAAATCGGCCCAGACCGGCAACCTTTATCTGCAGCAGGGCCAGAAGATTATCAAGCTGACCCAGGGTGACCTGATCTTCCGGACGGCTCTATCTTTGGGGGAAGACAACAAGGTGGGCCTCTACGGCATGGCCCGGGAACCTGCCGTCAAAGCGGAACTCCAGCCTCTGGAGATCATGGTCTTTGATCCGGAAACCGGGGGCGACAAGGTGCACCTGACCAGGCTGGAGTATGTGGAAACGAGTCCGGCCGGGCGCTTCGACCTTAATGTCAGCAAACTGAATGCTGAGAATTTCCAGAAAATTTATAAGATGGACCCTGGTGCGCCTATCCCCTTTAACTTCTGGTGCATCCAGGCGGAAATACCCCTCCAGATCACCGCAGTGCCCCAAAAACCCGGATGGTTCAGCCTGACCCCCAGGGAGAAGCTGAGCCCCGGGAATTATGCCGTCAATAGCGGCACCCTGGACGGCCCCCGGCTGTTCACCGGAGATCACGGCTTCTACCCCTTTGCCCTGGTAACGGCCTTGCCCCCGGCAGCCAAAGCCAAGAAGGCGGTCAAGAGAGCCCGGAAAGCGGCCCCGTCCCGGGAGGAAGTAGCCCTGGCCCCCAAACGCCAGGCTCCGCCGCTCCGGGAGGTGCCCCCGCCAGCCTCTTTGGCCGCGGGCTTCACTTACCAATGGGCCCGGGCCGACTCACCCCGGACCCGGCGGGAATACCAGATTACTAATCTGGATAATCACGCCTGGCATAATGTGCAGATCAAAATTTACGCCCGGGACCATGACCGGTTTGTTCTGGGACCCGTGACCCAGGAAAAAGACGTGGTCCTTCCCGGGCATACCGTTAACCAGGTCCCCGATAAAACTTTCA
>JAKAGH010000171.1 GCA_021817645.1 Deltaproteobacteria bacterium | reverse complement strand
CTGGAATTCCGGCTGCTGGAAGAAGACGAGGCCCGCTGGCTGCAACAGGAGGCCCTGGAGGAAGTCAGGCGGCGGCTGGCGGCCAGGAGTGCGCCAGATGCGGCCCGTCAGGCCCTGGTGCGGCGGCTGGTGCGCCTCAACAACAGCTGGCCCCGTCTGGCCCGGGAATTGCGCGACCTGCTGGGCCGGCGGGATTGCCTGGGGGAATTCCTGGAACTGGCCCACGGCAGCCGGGATCAGGGCCGGTACGAGGCGTTGTTGCACCAACGCTTTGAGTTGCTGCTCCGGCCTGCTTTAGCAAGTTTGGCCGGGGGCCTGGCCGCCAGCGACCTGGGCCGGTCCTGGCCGGATTTTTGGGCAGCCGTGCAAAACCCCGTCCTGCCGCCGCAGCTGCCGGGAGTAACCCCCGGGGATTTACCGCACTGGCAGGCCCTTGCCGGGGTTTTGCTCACTCAAGGGGGAGAGTTGCGCAAAGCCTTTGCCCCCAAGTACGGGTTTCCCGAGGGTTTTAAGAATACCCTCTGGCCCGGACTGATTCAAAGGCTCGATCCGGCAATTGCCCGGGGCCTGAAGCAATGCCGGGACCTGCATCCCGCCGCGGCCCGGCCGGAGGAGGTGGCCGCGCTCCAGGACCTGGTCATCCTCCTGGGGGAGGCCATCGGCGTTTATCAAGAGCTGTGCGCCCAGAGGCAGGCCCTGGATTTTATCGCCCTGGAACAGGCCGCGCTGCGGCTGCTGGCTGTGGAAGATCCCAGCGACCTCATGCTGCGCCTGGACCGCCGCCTGACGCATCTGTTGGTGGATGAGTTCCAGGATACCAGCGAGGCCCAGATGACTCTGCTCTGCCGCCTGCTGGAGGGGTGGCAGGAGGAGGCCGGGCGCACCCTGATGGTGGTAGGGGACCCCAAGCAGTCCATCTACGGCTGGCGCCAGGCCAAGGTGCGCCTCTTCCAGGAGTCCCGCCAGGGCTTGCCCTGCGCCGGGGCCGGGACCTTCCCCTTGGAGAGCCTGCGGCTGACCACCAATTTCCGGGCCTCCAGCACCTTGATCCACTGGGCTAACCAGGTATTCGGGGAGACGGTCATGGCCGCGGCCACCCCCGAAGGTGTAGAATTCCATGCCGCCACCCCGGGGCCGGCCGCGGTTTCAGGGCAGCCGCCGCGGCTGGCCCTGTTTGCGGACGCGGAGACCGACGGGGCCCGGGAGGCCGAGGCCCGTTGGCTGGCCCGGGAGGTAAGCCGGGCTGCGGCCGCCCTGCCGGAGGGGGAAAAAATCGGGGTTTTGCTCTTTGCCCGCACCCATCTGCGCACCTATCTCCGGGCCTTTAACGCCGCGGGCCTGGCCGTCCGGGTGAAGGAAGGCCTGAAGCTGGCGGACTCCCTGGTGGTGCAGCACCTCCACAACCTGGCCCGGGCGCTGGTGCGGCCCCAGGACGCCGCGGCCTGGGCCGGGGCGCTCCGGGGCCCCTGGGCCCGGGTCTCCTTAAACCTCCTGACCCAGATCGCCCTGACTCCGGGGGACCTCTGGCCGGAGAAATTGCGCCGGTTTGCCGACGCTCCCCTCTGCCCCTGTGATGTAGGGGAAATAATCGCGGAGTTGCTGGCCGCGCAGGCCCGCACCGGGCGGCGGCCATTGGGAGAAATCCTGAGGGCCTTCCTGGATGAAACGGACGCCTGGCCGGGTCTGGCCGCGCTGGCAGGCCCCGGCGCCATTGCCAACGCCCGGGCCTACCTGGACCTTCTCGCAGCCGCTGAATCCGGCCTGCCGGAGGAGACCTTCTCCCGGGTCGAGTTTAATCTGCCGGAGGCCTTCCAGCCCCCGGACCCCCGGGCCCTGGACGCCAGGGTGGAACTGCTTACGGTCCACGGGGCCAAGGGCCTGGAATTCGATCAGGTCTTTCTGCCCTTCCTGGATTGGCAGCCCCTCAAAAATGAGAGCAAAACGCCCCCCTTCCAGTTGGAGGAGATTCCCGGCTCCCGGCTCCACGGCCTGGCCCTGGCCCGCCCCTATCTGCAGGAGAAGCAAAGCTCCCTCTATGTGTTGCTGCGGCGTCTGAAGGAGCGCCGGGTCCTGGAAGAGGCCCGCCGGGTCTTTTATGTGGCCGTCACCCGGTCCCGGCGGGGGCTGGTGCTGTCCGCGGTCATCAAAGCCAATAAAAACGGGGAGTTCACTCCCCCGGGGGAAAGCCCCCTGGGCTGGCTGTGGCAGCATTACCGGGCCGCGACCCCCATCCCGGACGCCCTCACCGCCTGGCCGGAGCCGGAAACCTTAGTGGAACTGATCACCGCGGCCCCGGTCCTCGTCACCAGGCCCCGGGAGGCCTGGGAACTCCCGGAGCCCTGGGATTTCCAGCCGGAACCTTTGCCTTACCGGCTGGAATTTCCTTCCCAACTGGCGGAGCAAACCCTGGAACCGGCCGTGGCTGCGGGCAGCGGTGACGACACCCCCCGGGTCCGGGGCGAAGTGACCCATCGCTTAATGGAGACCATCAGTAAGGGCGGCGCGTTGCCTGCCCCCCCGGCGGTGGCCGCGGCCCTGCGCCAGGGGGGAGTGGCCCCGGAGACCGCGGCCCGCCTCGCTCCGAAGATACTGGCGGAAGTCGCGGCCTGCCGCCGGGACCCCTTTCTGGCGGGCTTGCTGGAAGCGGGCACCCGGCGCCGGAGTGAATGGCTGCTGGAGGCAAACGCCGGACCCGGGTGCATCCGCCGGGGGCAGATCGATCTGCTGGCCTTTGACGGCCAATCTTGGTGGCTGGTGGACTACAAGACCTCCCGCCCGGAGCGGGAAGAAGATTGGCAGGAATTTATCCGCCAGGAAACGGCCAAATACCGGCCCCAACTCCTGGCCTACCAGGAGATGGCCGCGCGGCTCAAGGGCCTGGCTCTGGAGAGCATACGCCTGGTCCTGTATTTCACGGGTTGCCAGCGGGCGGTGGAATTGTGACGATCAATATCTTAATCCTATATTTTTGGTTACTAATCACCTAAAATAGTATGATCGAGCGTCTAAATTTGAAAGGATTAATCCATGCCAGATGGTTACGGTAGCCAACAGGATTATATGACCGTTGTAAAGGCAAGTGCTGATATACGTCAAAAAGCTATTGGTCTGGCATTAAGAGAAGCCTTCTCATCCTTTATCGAAAAATGTGAAGTTGAGATAGTCGTTTTTTCCCGGATGAGCGCTTTTGATCTCGCTAAAGCCATCATAGCTAAACCACTAATACTCAAACCACTCTTGGCAAGCTGCAATATAGCCGCACGTGCTATTGAACGAGATTTGGATATTAAGAACCTGGATACTTATTCACCAAGACTTAATGAAGATAACGCAAAGGTCATCGCTGGATATATAAAACCTTTCTTGCCTGCATACTTAGAGCTTCCTGCACTGAGTTTATTGGATAGGGTATGGTATATTGATAAAGAGATCAGAAAGACTAAAGGCAATTGGGAGCACCGAATTCTTGAAGAACTTAACCGATCAGGAACTCAACGCTTTAAAAAGAGAATTTTCGAGGTAGGAAAAGAAAATTTCGAATTGGACCTGGCAACTCCATTGAAAGGTGATATAAAGATTGGCATAGATGTAAAGCGTATTGAGGCACGCAGAGATATTCATAAGCGTTGTGACGAAATTGTGAACAAAGCGAGTAAACTAAAGTCAGCCTTTCCAAATGCTAAATTCGGTGCAGTAATATATTACCCATTTATAGACGAACATATAAATATTCAGAGCCGGTTAACCTCTACGAACATAGATGGCGTGGTTTTTGCTTCAGAATCAGCCGATTCAATCAGGAACGCAGTAAATCTTTTACTCTCAATACTATCTAAAGGGCAACTATGAAATCAGAAAGATATCATAGATTGATTCAGGGTGATGCTCGCGATTTAACTTTTCTTGATGATGAGAGCATTCATCTTGTGGTCACATCCCCGCCGTATTGGACACTTAAAAGATATCAAGAAAACCCCGATCAAATGGGACACATTCAAGATTATGAAGAGTTTATTGCAGAACTTTCTAAAGTTTGGAAAGAATGTTATCGTGTTTTAGTTCCAGGAGGGAGATTGGTTTGTATAGTGGGCGATGTATGTTTATCTCGCAAAACTTATGGTAGACATGTTGTTGTTCCATTGCATGCTGATATTGCGGTTTCATGCAGAAAAATAGGATTTGATAATCTCAACCCTATAATATGGCATAAAATATCCAATGCTACATATGAAGTAAAAAACGGAAGTAAGTTTCTTGGAAAGCCGTATGAACCTAATGCAATAATAAAAAACGATATTGAGTTCATACTGATGCAGAGAAAACCAGGAGGGTATCGAAAACCGACCATTGAACAACGTAGGCTATCTATGATTGAGAAGAAGGATTTTGAGGGATGGTTTCAGCAATTTTGGAATATTCCCGGGGCCTCTACTCGGGAACACCCGGCACCATTTCCAATAGAGATAGCAAACAGACTTATTAGAATGTTCTCTTTTGTTGGTGATACAGTTCTCGATCCCTTTTGTGGGACGGGCACAACAATTTTGGCTGCCATCAAAATGGACCGTAGTAGTATCGGTATCGAAATTGAACCATTATATTGTCAGTATATTATTAAAAGAATCCAAAAAGTAACAAGAGGCCTTTTCTGTGAGGCTAAATTAGAAATGCTATATTCTAATGAATTAAGAAGGCCAATGCTAAAAGTATCACAAAAATGAGTCATGAAAAGATTTGTTTATCTGAGTATATACATTCTTGTTATAGGGTTATTCATATTTATTGAATTAAACACGAAAGCCCTTTCCCAAGAAACCATCGAATCCCAGGGCCTCAAGTTCCGCCTCATCCCCGGCGGCTACTATCTCCTGGGCTCCCCCGTCAGCGAACCGGGGCGCTACGCCGACGAAGACACGCCCCACCGGGTGCGGGTGGATGCCTTCTATCTGGCGGTCAGCGAGACCACCAACGCCCAATATGGCCGTTTTCTCCAGGCCACCGGCCATCAGCCTCCCCTCTATTGGGAAGACAAAAACCTCAATGCCCCGGCCCAGCCGGTGGTGGGGGTGAGCTGGCATGATGCCGTGGCCTTTTGCCGCTGGCTGACCAAGGTCACCGGGGTGGAGCACCGTCTCCCCACCGAGGCCGAATGGGAGGCTGCAGCCCGGGGCGGGCTCACCGGCCAGCCCTTTCCCTGGGGCTCCGAGCTCCCGGAAGCAGGCGGCCTCTATCGCGCCAATTCCCGCTATGACCGCACCGCCAAGGACGGTTACCTCTTCACCGCACCGGTGGGGTCCTTCCCGGCCAATGGCTTTGGTCTCTTTGATATGGCCGGCAACGTCTCGGAATGGTGCCGGGATCAATACGCGCCCGGGGCCGCCGGTCCCTTCAAACCGGGCGTCTTGCGCCTGCTCAAAGGCGGTTCCTGGTTCTCCCAGGCCCGGGACCTGCGCTGCTCCGCCCGCCAATCCGCACCCCCGGATTACGCCGATGGTTTTATCGGTTTCCGGGTGGTGCGCTCCACCCGCTGAGAAACGGAAGCTTTCCGGCCAACACCGCCTGCCCGCGGCCGGAACGCCGGACATTGGCAGGTTCCCCACAGCCACTGCCTGCTGGATCGCTCCTAGTGCCTTTCCCCCTTTTTCTTCAGGAATTTGCCTTTTTTTGCTGGCATTCAGGGCAAAGGCCAAAAAAGTTGAGATGGTAGTGGGTAATGTGGAATCCAGTTTTTTGGGCCATTTCCAGGGCAACCCCGGCCATGGCCATAAACTCGGAATCAAGGATTTGGCCGCACGCGAGGCAAATGATATGGGGGTGGGGGTAGGGTTTATTGCCATCGTAACGGCTGCCCAGGTTGTCAAAATTGAGCTCTAGAACCTCGCCCATATCTTTCAACAGATTTAAAGTATTATAGATTGTGGCCAGGCTGGTGGTGGGGAAATCCTTTTTTATGAGTTCATAAATCCGCTCAGCGCTAGGGTGTCCTTCTGCCCTGGCTATGATTTTGAGCAATGCCAGTCGCTGGGGAGTGAGGCGGCATCCCTTCTCCCGCAGCAACCTGGTCATACGTTCCAAACGTTCTTCTGGGTCGATCACTATACTTATCCCTAAGCCCTCATTCAGGGCTTGATTTTTTTATAATAATTTTTTATAAATAATCATTCTAAATAAATCAACCCAACCTCTGAATATATTCCTTACCACTTGTGGACCTGGGAATGGAAGAGGAAAAAGGACGAGGTGATGTCAAAGCCGGAAGAGATGTGGCAGTGTCAGGTCACCAACTGCGGTTATATCTATGATCCGGCACGGGGCGATAAAAAAGGCAAGATCCCTCCGGGGACCCGTTTTGAGGACCTCCCTGACGATTGGAAGTGCCCCTGCTGCGGGTCATCCAAGAAGATGTTCCGACCTTTGGCAGGGCCTGGCGCGGTGGCCGAACAACCGAGCCACTGTGCCAATTGACCCCGTCTGCGGCAGGCTGCCAGGGGGCGTTCATTCATGCCCTCTTACGAATGATTGACTGGCATTAGGTTTCAGGCGGTTGAGGAAGCGGGTAAGCAATGCCCAGTCATGTGAGGAATCCAGAAGCGCAAATCTCCAACACGAAGGTTTCTCGAGATCAACCATTAGATTTACAGATAAAGGAAACAACGTTTGGCAGTAAAGAAAATTGAGATGTATTTATTAATCGGAGTTCCGGCAGCAGAGCCTTTCCGGCCGGTCCTCCCCTCTCGAGAGGGGCCATGAAGGTCGCCTCTTTAAAGTAAGAAACTGGAGGAATATTTTAATGGCTGAGTTAGACTTGGAAAAACTATCCATGGATCCGGCGGCCCAGG
>JAKAGH010000170.1 GCA_021817645.1 Deltaproteobacteria bacterium | reverse complement strand
GTTTCAAGCGCTTCCAAATCGTCACCCGGCTGACCCCGAGAATCCGGGCGGCCTCTGATTTATTCCCCCCAGCCTCCTCCATGGCCTGGCGCAGCAACTCCTTATCGTCACCTTTGCCGGCCACCGCACGCCCGGTGGTTATGGGCGGGGGGGAATAAGCGGGTTTCCGGGCCATGGGCGAGGGCAGATGCGCCGGCTCGATGTTGCCTTCCCGGCAGAGGACAAAGGCATATTCCACAGAATTGAGCAGTTCCCGCACATTGCCCGGCCAGCCGTAATGAATGAGCATTTCCATGGCCTCTTTGCTGATGCCGCTGATCGGCTTGCGGGTTTTGAGACGCAGCCGTTCAATGAACGCTTCCGTGAGCAGGGGGATATCTTCCCTGCGGTCCCGCAGGGGCGGCAAATGGATGGGAATGACATTAATCCGGTAATAGAGGTCTTCCCGGAACCGCTCTGCCGCCATGAGCTGCTGCAGGTCCTTGTTAGTAGCGGTGATCACCCGCACCTCCACCGGCACGGGTTTTTGGTCTCCCACCTTTTCGATGACCTTTTCCTGTAGGACCCGGAGCAGCTTGGCCTGGGTGTTCAAAGAGAGGTCCCCTATTTCATCCAGGAAGATGTCACCGCCGTGCGCGGCTTCAAAGCGGCCCACCCGGTTGCGGTCGGCGCCGGTGAACGCGCCTTTCACGTGGCCGAACAGCTCGCTTTCCAGGAGAGACTCATGCAGGGCCACACTGCTCACTTTAATGAAAGGCCCCTGACTGCGGGGGCTGAGACGATGAATGGCGCCGGCCACCAGTTCCTTGCCGGTGCCGCTCTCGCCATAGATGATCACCGGCGCGTCGGATTGGGCAGCCGCGGCGATCAAGGAAAAGAGCTGCAGCATGAGCGGGCTTTTCCCCAGAATACCGTGAAAACCGTCTTCCCGGCTGAGTTCCCGGCGCAACCTGGTGATGACCCGCTCCTTCTCCACCACCTCACTGACATCCGTCAGGGTCTCCACCCCGCCCAACACCCGGCCACTGCTGTCCTTGAGCAGCGCCGCGTTCTTCATGACGTGCACCAGGCTGCCGTCTTTTTTGGCCAGGATGCATTTGCAGCGGCGGATGGAGCCGGTTTGAAACAATTCACACTGCTTTTTACCGCCGGAGTTGAGAGAGGAAAAGCAGGCGTCGCTCTTAATCAGGGAACAGGGCTGGCCGATGAGTTCCCGGCGCGCATAGCCGGTAATCTCCTCCATGGCGCGGTTGACGGAAAGGATAATGCCCCGGGGGTCCACCACCACCACCCCTTCCATCATGGTGTCGATTACCATCTCGCATAGTTCTGAGTACTCTTCCCGGAGCATCGCCATTAACCCGTGGTGGTGTAACCTGACGTTAACTAAACCGTTAACACATTATTAATATATACCTTAACGATCCTGGTAGTCAACCGGTCCACCCGCATTAATTTCCCCATTTTTCCAATAGGTTGCCCACGAGAGCCCAAAATTATCAACCGGCACTTATATTGCATCTGCCGAAGTTCGGTCCTACTTTTCATACAAATTTCATACCGGCCCCGGAACTGGCCGGAGAACGAATTAACGGAGGACAAAAGACTATGTTTAAGAAGATTCTGGTGCCGCTGGATGGGTCAGAGCTGGCCGCCAAGGTCCTGCCCCAGGTGGCGGACCTGGCCAAATCTCAAGATGCCCAGGTAACTTTGCTGACTATTTACTATGACCTAAAAACCGAGGTGTCTGGGCAGCTACTGGATGAGTTGATGGCGCAGGAGGTGAAGAGCTGCGAAATCTATTTGAGCAAGGTGGCTCAGGACCTTAAGGCCCAGGGGGTCAAGGTGCAAATCGAGTGCTTCGTGGGCATGCCTCCCCGGGATATCATTGCCTACGCGGCGAAAAACGGCATGGACCTCATCGCCATGGCTACCCACGGCAAAGGGGAAGTGGCCTGGGTGCTGGGCAGCACCGCGGAAAAAGTGGTCACTCACTCCCCGGTGCCGGTTCTCCTCATCCGGGTGTTGGGAATAAAGGCCCCGGAAGCGAAACGGGAGTTTCCCCCCATCCCCTGAGGGCGCGGGATCTCATCAATTACGGAAATTTCTTAATTATCATTTAGGAGGTTCTGATGTCTAGGTTCACTCGGAAGTTTATGCCCTTATTCTTGCTGACAACGCTGGTCCTGGGAGCAGGTCTGGCCTATGGGCAAACGGCTGCCCAACCCGGAGCCCAGGAAGCCGTCAAAACGGTCCCTGCCCCCGCAGTTGCCCCGGTTGCCCCGGCTGCCGGTCCTGCCGCCAAGATGAGCAAATTGGAAGCCGCAATTGCCAAGACTCCCCAGGGGACGGCGAAAGGCCAGATCAATCCCGCGGCCGCCCCAGGATTTATGGGCATTCCCGGGGCTCCCCACCATCTTTGGCTCTGGTATATCCTTTGGGGGGTTTGGGTAGGCTGGATCTTCTCCTCCGTGGGCGCGTTCGGGGGCATCATGGCCGGCGTCGGCCACATCAGCGTCTTCGGGCTGTCTGACTTCTCCAGTTCCTTTAAGAAAACCAGCCCCACCTTGGGCAAGTTGCTGACGGATTCCATTCGCACCAGCAACCAATACCTGGTGGGCTTGTCGGCGTTGATTTCTTCCTTTACTTATTACCGCATGGGCCGTCTGGTTCTGCCCCTGGGCTTATGTCTGGCTATCGGCGGTATCCTCGCCGGCTACCTGGTCCCCTTGCTGACCGTCGGCAAAATGAATGTCAGCGTCTACGTGGGGTTTTTCGGAATTATTGTCTTTGCCGTAGCCTTTGTGCTCTTCTATGAAACCACTCCCAAGGGGCAGGAAAAAAAGAAAGCGGCCAAGGCCGCGGCCAAGGCTTTTGAAGAGGCCCATATCAAGAAATCCGGTCAGGTGAGCGCCGAACATGCCAAAGGCGTGCAGGTCACGCATTGGGGGCTCTCCAGGATCGCTTTTACTTTTTACGGCCAGGAATTTTCCTTCAATCCTATCTGGCCCCTCTTGGGCGGCTTTGTCATCAACGGCATCTCCGCCCTCATCGGCGTTGGCGGCGGCTTCCTCTATGTGCCCTTCCTCACCTCCGTGGCGGGGCTGCCGATGTTCATCGTCGCCGGCACTTCGGCCCTGGCGGTGCTGGTGGGGATGATCGTCAATATCTTCAATATGATGGTCATCCGGCAGGTGCCCGTGGACTTTCTCCTGATCGGCACCGAACTGGTGGGCATCGCCATCGGCTCCGTCCTCGGACCGATGACCTCCAAGAAGATCCCGGACATCTGGCTGAAGCGCATCTTCGTGATCTTGGCCATTTACGTGGGTATTGGCTACCTCACCAAGGGGTTCTTGGGCCATTCCATCTTACCCGGGATGTAAGCTGGTTAAGGAAAACGGCGGGGCCGGAACCGGTCCCGCCTGCTTCCAAGGAGTGTGGCTGTGGAAATGCCTTGGTTTTTTCAGGTTCTGGACCCTTACCTGATCTGGGGGTATCGCCTCTTCGGCCCCGCCCTCCTGAACTTTGTCCTGGGGACCGTGATCCTGGTTGCCCTCAGCCTGCTCCTGGGAGAGATTTCTGCCTTGCTGGCCTCCCGGGCCGTGCGGAAATATATGGACCGGATTCAAGGGGAGGCGTCCCACTATGTGCGGCTCTCCATGGACGCCCTGGCCGCGGGCGACCGGCAAGCCTATGAAGCGGCCAACCACCTGGCCAATGAGGCCTTCGGCAAGACTTTCTTTCTCCAGGTGGCGCAATCCGGGGCCTTTTTCTGGCCCGCGATCTTGGCCCTGGCCTGGATGCAATACCGCTTTTTCGAGGTCGAGTTCCCGGTGCCGTTCCTGGGATTTACCCTGGGCTTTATCGGGATGTTCATCCTGATTTATCTCCTGTCCTTCCTGCTCTGGAAGCGGGTCAAGACCCTTTTTTCCCCTGGCCGCCGGGAGCAGCAAACCTTCCATGATCCGGGGCACCTGCAGGCGCTCAGGGGGGAGAAGCCGGTCCCGCTTTGATCTATCTTGAAAGCATTCAGTTCTACACATGATTATGGTAATATCACTATAAGAGGTTGTCCATGGCTAACAGAATTTACAGCATTTGTTTTATGTGTACGGTGCGCTGCCCCATGGAAGTAATGGTGGCCAACGACGACGTGGTCTGGGTGCAGGGCAACCGCCACGTGCCTGGCCTCGAAGGGGCTTTGTGCGCCAAAGGTTCCGCGGGCCCGGCCCTGCTGCACGACCACGAACGGCCCCAATACCCCATGATCCGCACCGGGGAGCGGGGCGCGGGCCAGTGGCGCCGGGCCAGTTGGGACGAAGCCCTGGATTATGTGGCGGCCCGGCTCAAAGACATCGTCCAGGAGCACGGCGGCCACAGTGTGGTCTTCGGCGAGCGCACCAACCTTAACACCCATATCAGCAAGACCTTTATGAAGGCCTTGGGCTCCCCCAACCACTTCACCCATGACGCCCTGTGCAAGGGCTCGGTGAACACCGCGTTCCGCAGCCTCACGGGCTATACCGACGCGGAAGTGGGCATCGATTACGCCAACACCCGGCATATCGTCATGTATGGGCGCAACATTTTCGAGGCTCTGGAGATTGCGCCTCTCAATAATCTCCTGAATGCCATGGGAAAAGGGGCCAAGCTCACTTACATCGACCCCCGGGTCAGCGTCACCGCCACCAAGGCGGACCGCTACTGGATGATCCGCCCGGGCACCGATCTGGCCCTGAACTATGCCCTGATCCACACCATCATCAAAGAGCAGCTCTACGATAAGGACTATGTCCAGCGGTGGGTGGAAGGGCTCAGTGAACTCCAGGCCTTTGTGGAACCTTACACTCCGGAGTGGGCCGAAAAAGAGACCGGCATTCCCGCCGGGGAAATCAAGGCCCTGGCCCGGGAGGCCGCGGAGGTCAAGCCCAAGGTCATTTTTCATTACGGCTACCGGGGCTCCCACCACCCCAACGAGATTTATTTGCGCCGCTCTCTGGTGATACTCAATGCCCTGATGGGCAGCATCGAGTCTCCGGGCGGCCTGTTCTTCAAGAAAGGGGCCAAGGCCGCGGGCCGGGGGGATATTGGCAAGTACGTCAGCCAGGAGTTTCCTAAAATCACCCAGCCCCGCTTCGACGGCTCCGGGGCCGCGGCCTTTCCCGTGGCCGATTCCGGGCATGGCAACCCCCAGCAGCTGGCCCAGGCCATCATGACTGAGGACCCTTATCCCATCAAAGCCCTCTTTGCCAACCGCTTCGAGCCGCTCCAGTCCATCCCCGACAGCGCCGCGGTGCGCCGGGCCTTGGATAAATTGGACCTCATCGTCGCCATCGACGTCAATTTCAGCGAAATTGCCTGGTATGCCGACGTAATCCTGCCGGAATCCATCTACCTGGAGCGGGCCGATTCCATCCAGATGGTGTCGGGGCTCAAGCCTTCCCTCCGCCGGCGGCAGCAGGCGGTCTCCCCCCGGTACGACACCAGGCCCTCCTGGCAGATCCTCAAAGGACTGGCGGAGCGTCTGGGGCTGGGCCACTATTTCCCCTATGAAACCATTGAAGACATCTGGAACTTCCAGTTAAAGGACATGGGGGTGAAGATCGAGGACTTTGAGGCCAAGGGATTTGTTTCCTTGACGGACAAGGCCATCTGGATGGACCGCAAGGGTCTGAAATTCAAGACCCCTTCGGGCAAAATCGAGCTGGTCAGTTCCCTCCTGGAAAAGGCCGGACTCCCGTCTTTCCCGCCTTATGAGCCGGTGGCCCCGCCGCCGGAGGGCAGTTTCCACCTGATGGTGGGACGGTGCGCGGCCCACACCCATGTGTCCACCCAGAACAACGCCTATCTCAGCGAGCTGGTTCCGGAAAACGAATTGTGGATCAATCCGGCTGCTGCCAGCCGCCTGGGGATCAAAAACGGTGATTACGTGGAAGTATTCTCCCCCTTGAAAACCCACGGCCGGATCAGGGCCAAGGTCACGGAATTCATGCACCCCGATGGGGTGTTCATGCTCCACGGCTTCGGCAAGACGGTCCCGGCCCAGACCCGTTGTTATCAGAAAGGGGCCAGCGACGCCCTGCTGCAGGAAAACGTCTCCGACCGGGTGGGGGGCAGCCCCGCGCTGGACAGCACCCTGGTGCAAGTACGCCCGGCAGAATTGAGGTAACCTATGAGTAAATATTATTTGCTGCAGGATCAGAAACGCTGCATCGGCTGTTTGAGCTGCGAAGTGCACTGCAAGGCCAATAAGGGCCTCCCCTCGGGCCCCCGCCTGGGGCAGATCGTCACCGTAGGTCCCAAGATGGTGGGGGCGGTCCCCCGCATGGCCTTTGTCTTTATGCCGTGTTTCCACTGCGAGGACCCCTGGTGTGTGCCGGTGTGTCCCACCGGGGCCATGCGCAAACGCCCCTCGGACGGCATTGTCTACGTGGAGCCGGTGCTTTGCGTCGGCTGCAAGTCTTGTATCACCGCCTGTCCCTGGGGCGCGCCCCAGTGGCATCCGGAAACCGGCAAAGTGGTGAAATGCGACTACTGCATGGACCGGGTGGACCAGGGCCTGGAACCGGCCTGCGTCACCAAATGCGTCACCCATTGCCTCAGCTTCGGCCAGGCGGAAAAACTGGACCAGTCCCGCCGGGAGCGCTTCGCCAAAAACGTGGCCTTTGAACTGGACACCCTGGTCAGCGGCCGGTAGGGGCGGACGCAGATGTCCGCCCTTGGCAGGCAGCACCAGTGGTGCCCGCCTTTAAGCAGGGGCATACGCGGGGCCCCCTTACAGCGATTAGTGGTTAGGGATGAGGGATCAGTAGTCTGGTAAATCTTAAACGCTGTCCCTTTACCCCGTCCCCTAACCCTTATCCCTAATCCCTTATGCAGGTGGGAGAGATTGCGGGAAGGGGAAGCT
>JAKAGH010000169.1 GCA_021817645.1 Deltaproteobacteria bacterium | reverse complement strand
GCGCTTTTGCAACTCCTCCACCTGCCGGGAAAGGTGGAGGCGCTCCGTCAGTCCGGAGACCAAATGTCGGATTTGGGCAGGCGTGAAGGGCTTGGGCAGATAATCCCTGGCGCCCCGCTTGATGGCCTCCACCGCGGTCTGAATGGTGGCGTAGGCGGTAATCACGACGATGGGCAACTGGGGATTGAGAGCCAGAAGCCGGGGCAGCAGGTCCAACCCGCTCATCTCCTTCAGGCGCAGGTCCAGGAAGGCCAGATCAAAAGCCTGCCTCCTTAGAGCCTCCAGGGCCGCGTCCCCGGTGCCCACCACGGTTACCTGGGCGCCTAAACCTTCCAGGCAAGCCGCCAGGGTAACCCGGATATTCTTTTCGTCATCGATTACCAGGACCCGGAAGGGACCGTTAATGACGAGTTCAGAGGAGGAGGCAATATCCATCAGTCCTTTCCCAACTGTGAGTCAAAAGATTGGGACTTGGTGCTTAACCAACTTTTCTATCCATATTATCCACTTGCCGGGAAAATTGCGAAATAAATGGCAGGATTTTTTAAGAACCTAAAATTCCTTAAGTTTGGGAAATTTACTAAAAGTTTAAAGTAATTAATTTAATTTTTTGCCCTTTCTAGCCGACAACAGAAATAAGAGGGCGAAATGGCGTCTAAAACTAAGATAGAAAAAAAAACAGTAGAAGAGAAAGCCGCCAACCTCTCCTCCTTTGGGGACCGGACCGCGCCCCAGCCGGTCAAGGAAGCTTTAGTCACCTCAGACTCTCTGCTGCACAGTATTATCGATCAGAGCCCTTACCCCATGTGGGTGGCCGACCATCAAGGCACCTTGATCTGGCTCAACCAGGCCTGCCGGGAGATGCTGCACATCACTGCCGCCGAGGTGGTCGGCAAGTACAACGTTTTCCGGGACAATATTGTTGAGCAACAGGGGCATTTCCCTCTTTTGCAACGGGTTTTCCAAAAGGGTAAAAGCGCTAGATTTGAACTTACTTATGATACTTCCTTACTTAAGAATCTCCCTTTAAAAAGCGCAGTGTCAGTTATTCTGGATGTCACCGTTTCGCCCATTAAGGATGCCCAAGGGCAGATAACTAACGTCATTTTTCAGCACGTGGACGTTACGGAACGCAGGCGCGCGGAAGAGGCGCTGCGGCAGAGTGAAAAAAAATATCGCACCCTGTACCACGAATTCCAAGGCATCTTGAATACCTTGCCTGACACCCTGTGCCTTATTTCTCCGGATTTTAAAATTGTCTGGGGTAATGAGGCCAGCGCCATAACCACCCCTAAACATAGCCTCGCAGAAACCTTCGGCCAGCAGTGCTACGCGTTGCGGCTTAATCGCTCCGCCCCCTGTGAAAATTGTCCGGTGGAAAGAAGCTTTCGTTCCGGCAAGCTGGAAACGGAAGAAATCATCGTCCATGGAGAGAACTGGGAATTACGGGCCGTGCCTGTTTACGATGATCAAGGGGAGTTGCTGGGAGCCGTGGAGTTGGCCCGCAACATCACCCAGCGTAAACGGATGGAGAAGGCTCTCGAAGACGAAAAATTGTTCACCGAGACGCTATTGGATAGTCTCCCGGGCACCTTCTTTCTCCTCGACTCCCAGGGCAAACATTTGCGCTCGAACACCTCCGTATTGGCAGCCACGGGATATTCCGCGAAAGAGCTGACCCAGATGAGTGCCCTCGATTTTATTGCCGATGAAGATAAACCCGCAGCCCAACGCGCCCTGGGAGAGATCTTCGCAAAAGGCAAAGCCACTCTGGAAGCCCGGCAACTTGCAAAAGACGGCCGCAAAACCCCATTCCTCTTCTCCGCCAAGAAATTCATCATTGACGATAAGCCTTATATCCTGGGAACCGGGGTGGATATCAGCGCCCGCAAGGAGGCAGAGGATGCGCTGCGCGACAGTGAGAAAAGATTAAAAGAAGCCCAAGAAATGGCGCACTTGGGTTTCTGGCACTGGAATGTGAAGACGGGCGACGTCACCTGGTCAGAAGAAGTCTATAAAATTTTTCAACTCGATCCAAAAGAATTTACTCCCCACATCGATTCAATTCTGAAATTATCGCCCTGGCCCGGGGATCAGGAGCGAGGCCGGGAATTGATGCGGAAGGCGATGGAGTCCCATGAAAAAGGGGCTTATGAACAGCGGTTTCTGCGTCCGGACAAAAGTATCGGGCACTACTACTCGACCTTCCAGGGCAAGTATGATGCGGAGGGCAATCTCGTTTTCATTGTCGGCACGGTGTTGGACATCACCGAGCGCAAGCAGATGGAAGAATCGCTCGCCCGCACCCAGTTTGGCGTGGACCGGGCCCGGGACGCCATCCATTGGGTGACGCCCGACGGCAAATTGGCCTATGTCAATCAGACCTTCTGCGATTCCCTGGGTTATTCCCGGGAAGAACTGCTCTCCATGTCCATCTTCGACATCGATCCCCAAGTATCCAAAGCTCATTGGCCGGAGCGTTGGCGGCAATCCCGGGAACTCGGGTCCCATATGTTTGAGTCCCGGCATAAAACCAAAGACGGCCGGACTATCCCGGTGGAAGTAGCCATTAATTTCATTAATTTCGGTGGCGAGGAATACCATTGCGCCTTTGCCCGGGACATCAGCGAGCGCAAGCAGGCGGAAGAGGCGCTGCGGGAGAGCGAAGCGAGGTTCCGTCAGGTAGTGGAGTCTTCGCCTCTGCCCATCGGTATAGGCAACGACACCGGCAAGATCGAATACGTTAATCCCCAGTTCGTGGAAACCTTCGGATATTCTCTGGAAGATTTACCGCGCCTGGATGATTGGTTTCGCCTGGCTTATCCTGATCCGGCCTACCGGGAACTATTTTTCTCAAAGTGGCTGCAGCATTGGGAGAGAATCAAACAGGATGGCGTCGCAGAAGTTACGGAGGCGGAGATACCCTGCCGGGATGGCTCTCAGCGGATTATGCAGATCTTTGGGACTTTGATGGGAAACAAATCCCTTGTGGTCTTCAATGACTTGACGGAGCGCAAACGGGCAGAAATAGCCTTGCGGAACTCGGAACGGCGCTTGACGGAAATTATTGATTTTCTACCGGACGCCACTTTTGCCATAGACTTGACTGGAAAAGTCATTGCCTGGAACCGGGCCATTGAAGAGATGTCCGGAGTCAAGGCGGAATCCATGGTGGGTAAAGGGGATTACGAATACGCCTTGCCTTTTTATGGGATGCGTCGGCCGTTAATGATTGATTTGGTATTTAAGTCAGATGCAGAGATTGAGAAAAACTATTCTTTTCTTAAGCGAGAAGGCGATGTTCTCTTGGCTGAGGCGCATGTGCCCGTAAAAGGAGAAATGCGCCTGCTTTGGGGAAAAGCCAGGCCTTTATACGATAGTGAAGGAAAAGTCGTCGGGGCCATTGAGGCGATTCGTGATATCAGCGAACGCCAGCGCGCCGAGGAAGAACGCGCCAAACTCGAGGCCCAGATGCGGGAAGTCCAGAAGCTGGAGAGCCTGGGCGTGCTCGCCGGCGGCATCGCCCACGACTTCAACAACCTGCTCATGGTCATTTTGGGGAATGCCGATCTGGCGCTGCTCGCCCTGTCGAATGCCTCTCCCGCCCGCCCCTACGTTAAAGAAATTTCCCAGGGTTCGTTGCGGGCCGCGGAGCTCTGCCGCCAGATGTTGGCTTACTCCGGCAAAGCCCGCTTTGTGACCGGCCGCTACAACCTCTCGGAGATCGTCCGGGAAATGGCGCAGATGCTGAAAGTTTCGGTCAGCAAGAAGGCTTCCCTGCGTTATTCTTTCGCAGAGGATCTCCCCGCAGTGGAAGTGGACGTGACCCAGGTGCGCCAGATCATCATGAATCTGATCATCAACGCGTCCGAGGCCCTGGCGGACAAAAACGGCTTTATCTCCGTGGCCACCGATGTCATGTACTGTGACCGGAACTATCTCGCGGACAGTTACCCGGATGATAACCTCCCGGAAGGGAGATACGTTTATCTGGAAGTGGCTGACACCGGCAGCGGCATGGACGATGAGACCCGCCGCCGCGTCTTCGATCCGTTCTTCACCACCAAATTCACCGGCCGGGGGCTCGGATTGGCCGCAGTGCTCGGCATTGTCCGGGGGCATCAAGGGGCTATCAAGGTTTATAGCGAGCCGGGCCAGGGGACGACCTTCAAGGTCTTGTTGCCGGCCGTGGAGTGGGCTCCGGGCGACCGGGCCGCCCCGGTGGTTTGCGCCAGCCAGAAGCTCCCGGGAGGAACCATCCTCCTGGTCGACGATGACCCGCACATCCGCCTGGTGGGATCGCAGATACTGGAGAGGCTCGGCTTTAAAGTGGAGACTGCCGCACACGGCCGGGAAGGGCTGCGGGTCTTCAAAGTGCACCGGGGCCGGATCGACTGCGTCATCCTCGACCTGACCATGCCGGAAATGGCGGGCGATGAGGTCTTCCGCGAACTGCGCCGTTTGCAGAAGGATATCCGGGTGATCCTTTCCAGCGGCTTCAACGAAGAGGAAGTAAGCCAGAGATTCGCCGGTAAAGGAGCTTCCGGCTTCATCCAGAAGCCGTATAGCGTGGGCATGCTGCAAGAGGTCCTGAACCGGGTTCTGGGGCCTAAGTAGAGAAACCTCTGCAAAAGAAGATTTATCATCGCATTTCTTCTGCGGTTATGAGCGGCTGCGCGTTCATTCCCTCCTGACTCTTTTTCTCTGGTTAACCATTAATTTCAGCGTCCATAACTTCTCAGAGTTGAGAATAGTTCTGAAATTTGGCACGATCAATATTCAGAATAATACTTTTTCAGTCAATTATGCTATCGTGCAAAAACTGAAATTTGGGGAATTCCCCCTGGAAATATTGAGTTTGGAGGAAATATGACCCCAAACAGGGTTCTGTTACTGGGCGCGGGGGCCATGGGCAAGGTGGCCGCCCAGACTGTGGCGGCTTTTCCGGAAGTGGGGAGTCTGCTGATCGCCGACCTGAATCAGAATGCGGCTCAGGCGGTGGCCTCGGCTTGCGGCGCCAAGGCCCAAGCCGCCGCCCTGGACGTGACCGACCCCGCCGCTCTGACTGCGCTAATGGGCCGGGCGGATCTGGTGATGAACTGTGTGGGCCCGTTTTTCCGTTTCGGCGTGCCCATCCTGGAAGCAGCGATTGCCGCGGGACGAGATTATCTCGATATCTGCGATGACCCGGAGCCCACCAAGGCCATGCATGAACTGCATGACCGGGCCCGGGCCGCACAGATCACCGCCATCATCGGCCTGGGCGCCAGTCCGGGGATCACCAGCATGTTGGCGGCCAGGGCCAGAGCCGAGCTGGATGAAACCGAGGAACTGATTGCCGCCTGGAATATCGAAGAAGACGCGGGCGGTGAGGATAAAATCGGCTTTTCCGCGGCCATCGTCCATTGGATGCAGCAATGCTCCGGCACCATCCTGGAATGCGAAAATGGCCGTCTGGTGGACAAAAAACCTCTGATGGATGTTTCTCTGGACTACCCCGGCCGGGGCCAGAGAACCGTCTATACGGTGGGCCATCCGGAGCCGGTCTCCTTTCATTTTTCCTATCCCGATCTGCCTCGCTCCTTCTGTGTGATGGTCATGCCCGGCTTGTGGATCAAAGAATTCAGGAAGCTGGCGGCCCAGATCGACCAGGGAGCCCTGACTTTGGAAGAAGCAGGGAAAGAGCTGGTGGAGGGCGCCTCGGGAAGTTCTTTTTTCGGTAAAATTATCGAAAATATTTCCGGCCTGTTTGACGGCCCGCGCTTGCCCATATTTTTCGCGCTGGCGAAAGGCCGGAAAGACGGCAAACCTGCCCGGGTGGCCACTACCGTCCGGGCCATCCCCCCGGGCATGGCCCGGGCTACGGGGATTCCCCTGGCTTTGGGGACCCGGCTCCAGCTGCAGGGGAAAGTCGCGGCCAAAGGGGTGATTGCGCCGGAAATAGCTTTCAACTCCGGAGAATTCTTCGACCTGCTGGCGCCGTATTGCACCCACCCCGAGCCGGTCCGGGCCGCGGCCCTGGTGGAAGTGGTAAAGGAATGACTGGCAGTCGGGTTAGACCCGGATACTGATGAGAGGAGGGCTGCCGCTTTCTTGAGAGAAAGAGCGCGCCTGGCTTTCATAGATCTGGCGGCCCGCAGTCAGAGCAAAGGAAGGTCTGGGAGTGGGCACGGGATAATTAGGGATGGTCTCGATTGCCGGAGAGAATGCCTGAGTGGCGGTAACCTGCGCGGCGCCCGGTTCTTGGCTGGTGAGTTGGTCGCCAGTCGCCAGACTGGAGGAGGGGACAGGGAAGGTTGACTGTTCCGGGGTTGCAGACGCAGCCGCAGGCGTGGCTGCCGGCCCCCCGCTTGCTGCTTCGTCCTTAGAGGCAGACTGCTGCAGGGTCTGCCAGGCTTCCCGGAAGACCGGATTACCTCGCAGCAGCCCCACCAGTTCGTCGGTGCGCCCGTCCTGATAAAGCTGATTGATATAAGTCAGAGCTTCTTCCGGGGTCTCGATCCCCCCAGGATTATTAACCCGGGGACGGACCGCGGCTGACTTCGACGCGGCGCGGCCCTGGCCAAGCTCCTCCACTGGCCAGGCGCTCTGGTTCAGACTCTGAATCGATGCAACCAAACCCATAAGGAATCCCTTTCCTTGTCGGCATTCCGGCCTCTTGCCGGGACCGCAGGTTTCTTACTCGTGATAAAATGGCAATCTTAGCTACTGCTCAAAATCCCCGGTGCTCACCTCCCCATACGGGAAAAATAAAAAAAACCGGTGCCTGTCCCAGGCGACCCGGCTATCTCTGTAAAATGAGACCCGCAGTTTTCCGCCCCCACCTCACGATGAGTTGAGCTTTTACTGGAATTTCTAAGCTAAACCTATTTCAAAAAATGTCAACTGAAATCCGCCGGAGGATATTTGGGACAATGGGTAATTTTATTAGAATGGAAATGAACAGTTATTTACCCCAGCCCCATCTCCTCATCTACCTGTAAGCGTGGCTTTCTCCTTGGGAT
>JAKAGH010000168.1:6271-7017 GCA_021817645.1 Deltaproteobacteria bacterium | reverse complement strand
CGATGCGTTTTTCGTAAAAATCCCGGCGAAACGCGGCAAAGCGGCCCGCGGCCACTGCCTGGCGTATTTCCGTCATTAAATGGAGATAGTAATATAAATTATGCAGAGTTAAAAGGCGATAAGCCAGAATTTCTCTGGATAAAAACAGATGGCGCAAATAAGCCCGGGAATAGCGGCGGCAGGTATGGCAGCCGCACGCCTCCTCCAGGGGCCCGGGGTCCCGGGCATAAGCCGCGTTTTTTATCACCACTTTGCCGGCGGCGGTAAAGACTGTGCCGTTTCTGGCGTTGCGGGTGGGGAGCACGCAATCGAACATATCCACCCCCCGGGCCACCCCTTCCACCAGGTCCTCGGGCGTGCCCACCCCCATCAGATACCGGGGTTTATCCTCCGGCAATTCCGGGGTGGTCACCTCCAGCATGGCCAGGGTGGTTTCCTTGTCCTCGCCGACACTCAGCCCGCCCAGGCAATAGCCGTCGAAATTCAGCTCCCGGAAGGCCTGGGCTTGCTCCCGGCGCAATTCCGGGAACATGCCTCCCTGCACCACCGCAAATAAGGGATTGGCGGCCTCGCCCCGGGCCTCCAGACAACGTTGGGCCCACCTCAGGGTGAGGTCCGCGGCCCGGCGCACTTCTGCCTCCGGCGCGGGATAGCCGGGGCATTCGTCCAGACAGACGGAGATGTCCGCGCCGATGGCCTGCTGCAAAGCTACCACTTTTTCCGGGGTGAGGAAATGGCTGGAACCG
>JAKAGH010000168.1:0-6261 GCA_021817645.1 Deltaproteobacteria bacterium | reverse complement strand
CCTTCTTCGCTGATTTTCCGGAGCGGCGCCAGGCTGAAGATCTGGTACCCCCCGGAATCGGTGAGGATGGACCCCGGCCAGTTCATGAATTTGTGCAAGCCCCCCAACGCGGCCACCGTCTCCACCCCCGGCCGCAGATAGAGGTGGTAGATGTTGCTCAAAATGAGGCCCGCGCCCAACTCCTGCAACTCCTCGGGCGTCATGGCCTTCACTGTGCCCTGGGTGCCCACGGGCATGAAGACCGGGGTCTCCACCACCCCCCGGCCAAGACGCAACTCTCCCAGACGGGGGGAGGCAGTGCCGGTAGATTTTTTCAGAAGAAATTCAAGCATATTTTTAGGGTTCTGGAGGCGATGCGACCTCATAAAAATGGAGTAAATTCATATAATTGTCGATGACTGGAATTTTCTTCTTCCCTCCCCCTTTGAGGGGGAGGGTCAGGGTGAGGGTGGCGTCTTTGGGGCTGATTGAACCTACTCGCCCAAGTCGCCCCCCTCACCCTAACCCTCTCCCCCGAGGGGAGATGGGAATAATATTAAATATATCCACAACATATAAACTTATGGGTAATGATCAGCCCCCTGAGGGGAGAGGGGATAAGAAGCGGTACTCGATAGGCCAAACCTTCGCAAAAGACCCACATAATAATCATGTTAATCCAGAATATCAAACAAATTACGTTACTTACAAAATCAACATGCAATCCCCATAGGAGTAAAACCGGTATTTTTCCTTAAGGGCTTCCTCGTAAGCTTTCATGATTAAGTCCCGGCCCGCGAACGCGCTCACCAGGAGCAGCAGCGTGGATTTGGGCAGGTGGAAGTTGGTGAGCAGCCGGTCCACCGCCTGGAACTGATAGCCGGGATAGATGAAGAGGTCGCACCACCCCGTTTGCGGGGTGAACCCCCGGGGTCCGGCGCAGTATTCCAGGACCCTGACGCTGGTGGTGCCCACCGCCACCAGGCGTTTCCCTTGGTCTTGGGCCTGATTCAGTTTTTGGGCCGCGGCTGCGGACATCTCGAAATATTCAGGCTGCAGCCGGTGCCGGGTATAATCCTCCTCCCGCACGGGCATAAAGGTTCCCGGCCCCACATGCAGGGTCAGGGAGACCGAGTCAACGCCCCCGTGGGCCAGGTCTGCCAGGATGGTTTCCGAAAAGTGCAAGCCCGCGGTGGGGCAGGCGATGGCCCCCAGCCGGGAGGCGTAGACCGTCTGGTAGCGCTCCTGGTCCTGATCCTCGGGGGAGCGATGGATATAGGGCGGCAGCGGCACTTCTCCCTGCTCCAGCACCATCTGGCCGGGATCGCTGCCGTTCAGAGACCAGAACCGCACCTCCGCTACTCCGGGTTGGAGGAGAGAAATCACCTCTGCCCGCAATTTCTCGCCAAAAACCAATTCCTGACCCAGCCGCAAACGGCCGCGATAAGTAGCTTTGGCTCTGGCTGATTGGTGGGAAAGGCATGGAGAACCGCATTCCCCCACCCTCCCTTCAAACTCCCCTCCTAAACCCCTATATGGGGTTGGGGAAGGGGGTTTGGGGGAGGGGGCAGGGGTCTGTGACCCCTGGCCCCCTCCCCCAATTGCTTCTGCCTCCGCCTGCGGCAGGTGGTGCAGGAGCAGTTCGATCTTGCCGCCGCTCGCCTTAGCGCCGTGGAGCCGGGCGGGAAAGACCCGGGTGTCGTTGCGGATCAGCAAGTCCTGCGCGTCAAGATATCGGGGCAGGTCCCGGAAGGAGGCATGCCGGAACTCGCCCGTAGCCCGATGGAGCACCAGGAGGCGCGACGCGTCCCGCTCCCTTAAGGGATGTTGGGCCACCAGTTTCGGGGGCAGGAAATAATTATAGTCTGTGATGCTGGCGTTCATGGACTTGCCCCAGGAATTAATCCCAAAGGAGAGATAAAGTCAATGTTGAACCGGCCCCAGGCGGGAAAATCCGCAAGGATAGATCTCACGCAAAGACGCCAAGGCGCAAAGTAAGACGCAAAATAAGCGAGCAAATTAGTTTAATTCAGCTTGACCGCCGCCAGGAAGTCAGGGGTTGGCAAAGCCCTCTTCGATTGACTCCGGACCCGGGATTTGATAGTTTTATATTATCTTAAACATTTTTCCGAGCAAGGAAAGCTGAAGTCTTGAAAATCCGAATCTGGCAAATTTTATTGATATGCGCTTGCGTGTCGGCGCCTTTCCAGGTCCTGGCCGCGCCCACCCCCCAGGAGGTGGTGACCCGGGTCCAGGAGCAGTATAACAAATCCGGGGCATTCAAAGCCCGCTTCGTCCAGGAGTCCCGCCTCCAGGCCGCGGGCCAGGGGGAGAAGGCCGAAGGCCTGCTCTATTTTCAAAAACCCTGCCGCATGCGCTGGCAATATGAGAGTCCTCCGGCCCAGAAGAAAGAGATCATCGCCGATGGGCGGGAAGTCTGGATGTTCATCCCCCAGGACGCGGTGGTCATGGTTTACCCTTTGAACCAGGTACTGCGCTCAGACTTGGTGATGCGGTTTTTTTCCGGCATGGGGGAAATCGGCCGGGACTTCCAGGTCTCCTGGAGCCGGCCGCCGGAGACCGGGGCCAATTACGTCATTGACCTCTTTCCTCACAAGCCCCAGCCGGAATTGAAGCGCCTCACACTCACCATCAATCCCCGCACTTTTCTGGTGGAAAAGCTGGAGTTCGCTAACTCCCTGGGCGAAGAAACGCGCTTTGCCTTCTCCCAGATGGACCTCAATATCCGCCTGGAACCCGGGTTTTTCATCTTCACCCCGCCGCCGGGGGTGCAGGTGGTCAGGGAAGGCCGGGGGTAATTCAGTCTCCCCCTTATGTTTATGCTTCCACGATACTTATGGAACTGATGGCTCAACAACAGGAGGTGCGCTACTGGCTGGAGAAGCGCCGGGCTATCCTCCTGGCTCATAATTACCAGCCGGGGGAGATCCAGGACGTCGCCGACGTTCTCGGGGATTCCCTGGAATTGTCCATCAAAGCCTCCCAAACCGCGGCCGAGGTCATCGTCTTTTGCGGCGTCCATTTTATGGCGGAAACCGCGGCCATCCTCTGCCCGGACAAGACCGTGCTGCTGCCCCGCACGGATGTGGGCTGCTGCCTGGCGGAATCCGTCACCGCGCCCAAGCTGTTGGCCCGGAAGGCGGAACTGCCGGGAGTCCCCGTGGTCACCTACGTCAATTCCACCGCGGCGGTGAAGGCGGAAAGCGACATCTGCTGCACTTCCGCCAACGCCATTAAGGTGGTCAATTCCCTGGCCGCGCCCCGGGTGTTGATGATTCCGGACCAGAACCTGGCCCTCTATGCCGCCCGGCACACCAGCAAGGACATCGAAATCCTCACCTGGGAGGGCTGGTGCAACGTCCACGACGGGCTCAGCGTGGAGGAGGTGCGGGAGGCCAAGGCCGCCCATCCCCAGGCCCCCTTCATCGCCCACCCCGAATGCAACCCTGAGGTTCTGGACCAGGCGGACGTGATCCGCAGCACCAGTGGCATGCTCAGCTATGTGCGGGAGGCTGCGGCCCGGGAATTTATCATCGGCACGGAAAAAGGCATCCTGCACCGGATGCACAAGGAAAATCCCGGCAAGGTTTTCTATTCGCCCTCCCGGCGCCTCATCTGCCGGCCCATGAAACGCATGCAACTGGAAGACGTGATTGCCGCGCTCAAAGAAAACCGCTACCGGGTCACGGTCCCGGAGGACATCCGGCTGCGGGCCCTGAAGGCGGTGGAGCGCATGCTGGCCGTACCCCGGGATTAAGCTCGCCGGCCTGGGGGAGGAAGTTTCCAGGAAGGCCGGACTTCCCGGTTAATACCAGGCCCCGGTTTTTTTACTTAATATTTTTCGCTAATTGTTCGATGAATAACTCAGTACGGAAATAATATGGAAACCAGACTGCAAGAAATTCGGACCTCATTGCACGCCTTGGCCCAGCCCCTGGCCGCGGTCACCGGGATGGTGGACCTGCTGTTGCTGGAATGTGACGAAGATAATCCGATGTTGTCGGAAATTCAGATGATCAGCGACCAGTTGCAGCGGGTGCTGGAGATCGTCGCCGAGATTCGCCGCCTGGCCCGGGAACCTGTGACCGAAACCAAGCGTATGCAAGCCCTGCCTGATTAATCTTTGGAATTGTAGCTCCCAGCCGCCTGTTCCCGCCCTTTGGTCTTGCCTATCGAGCCAATAATCCCTATGATATCGGGTAATATTGTGCAGTCACAAGGTTATTGATCTTTAGGGGCGAACCTTGTGTTCGCCCTGATGCGCTTTTTCCATACATTAGCCCATGATTCCACCCTCAAATCCCGCACCTCCGGCAGTAATCTCCCGGGTCCAAGAACTCCGGGAGCAGATTCATTACCACAATTACCGTTACTATATCCTGGATGCGCCCACCGTCGCCGACGCGGAGTTTGACCGGCTCTTGCGGGAACTGGAAAGGCTGGAGGAACAGTATCCGGAGCTGGTCACTCCGGACTCCCCCACCCAGCGGGTGGGCGCGCCGCCCCTGGACAAATTTGCCACCGTTCCCCACCGCGTCCCCATGATTTCTCTGGAAGACGCGTTCAGCGAAAAAGAGGCCCTGGAGTTCGACGCCCGGATCAAGCGCTTTCTCCGGGCTGAGGGTGCATTCGACTACGTGGTAGAGCCGAAGATGGACGGCTGTGCGGTGGAACTGGTCTACGAGGGGGGCCGGTTTACCGTGGGTTCCACCCGGGGGGACGGCATCCGGGGGGAAAACGTCACCCAGAACCTGAAAACCATCCATACCATCCCCTTACAGATGTTGGGGCAAGAAGCCTCCGTCCCGGAGTTGCTGGAAGTCCGGGGCGAAGTCTACATGGACCTGGATGAATTCCGGAAATTGAACGACGAGCGGCTGGCCCAGGGGGAGCCCGCATTTGCCAATCCCCGCAATGCCGCGGCCGGTTCTCTGCGCCAGTTGGACCCCAAGATCACCGGGGCCCGGCCGCTGAAAATCTACTGCTATGGTGTCGGGGAGGTGCAGGGCCGCAAGTTCGCCACACATTGGGAGACCCTTCAGGCTCTGGGGGCCTGGGGTTTCCGGGTCAACCCCCTGATCGCCCAGGCTCAAGGCATCGATGCCGCCATCGCTTATCATCACCAGATCGAGCACCAACGCCGGGGCCTGCCCTATGAGATCGACGGGGTGGTGATCAAGGTGGATTCCCTGACCCTGCAGGAGCGCCTGGGCGCCAAGGCCCGGAGCCCCCGCTGGGCCCTGGCCTACAAGTTCGCGCCCACCCAGGAGACCACCCGGGTATTGGATATCCTGGTCAACGTGGGCCGCACCGGCGCCATCACCCCCATGGCGGTGATGGAGCCGGTGGAGGTGGGCGGGGTCACGGTCTCCCGGGCCACCCTGCACAATGAAGACGAAGTGGCGAGAAAAGACGTGCGGGTGGGGGATACCGTCCTGGTGCAACGGGCCGGAGACGTGATTCCGGAGGTGGTGCAAGTCATCTTGGAGAAGCGTCCGCCTGACGCCAAACCCTTCGAGATGCCCAAGTACTGCCCGGTTTGCAACACGGAACTGGTGCGGCCCCCTGGCGAAAAAGTCACCCGCTGCCCCAACCCCGACTGCGTGGGCGCCCAGGTCCGGGGGATTTTCCATTTCGCGGGCAAATACGGCATGGACATCGACGGCCTGGGGGAACAAATCATTCTGCAGCTGGTGGAAAACGGCCTGATCCGCGACGTGGGCGATCTCTACCGTCTCACCGAGGACGACCTCACCCCCTTGGAGAGATTTGCGGAAAAATCGGCCCAAAACATCGTCAGCGCCATCCAGAACAGCAAAAATCCGCCCTTCTGGCGGCTGCTCAACGCCCTGGGCATCCGTTTTGTGGGGGAGGCCACGGCCCATCTCCTGGCCCAGCATTTCCATAACCTGGAGACCCTGATGCAGGCCTCCAAAGAAGACTTGCTGCATGTGGAAGGCGTGGGCGCACAGGTGGCCGCCAGTATCCGGGAGTTCTTTGATAACCCCCGGAACCAGGAACTCATCAAGAAGCTTCAGACCGCTGGCATCAAGGAGCAGCCCCCGGAAACCCGAGCCGCGGGTCCCCTGGCGGGCAAGATTTTTGTGTTTACCGGCGGTCTCGACCGTTTCTCCCGGGAGGAGGCCAAGGCCCTGGTCACCAGCCGTGGCGGCAAGGTGAGTTCTTCCGTGTCCGCTAAGACCGACTACGTGGTGGCGGGCACCGACCCCGGCAGCAAATACGCCAAGGCCAGGGACCTGG
>JAKAGH010000167.1 GCA_021817645.1 Deltaproteobacteria bacterium | reverse complement strand
GTTGGAGGAGGAATTATTCCTCCTCCAACAGAAGGTGGCGAAATTTTAACCGAACTTAAGGGTACAAACAAGATCAAGTACATTTGCGGTGACTGCGGACATCAAGTGAGGCCGTTAAGTGGCGGATAAAGAGTTTTGCAGTAATTGCGCTTCGATGACTGCCGATTTGATGTGTAACGACTCCAAGGCTCCGCACTCTTTGGTTAACGGAGAACCCACGGCATCTTGTGAGGTCATGCGGAAGGAAAAGGGAACATCATCTACCTGCGGGCCGGATGCTAAATGGTTTCAGGAGAAAGGTAAATGATCACCAAAGGCAGTGGTGCTATTTGCCCGATATGCCAAAAATGGAACCGGACATTTAATATACAGAGTCTAACTTTTGGCGAGTGCGGTCATAAAATCCCGACAGAACAGTCAGGATTTGTATTCGCCAACTCCTCCGCACCTTGCGGCAGTTTTAAAAACCCATCTCAAGCAATAGGGGAGAGAGTGTCTATGAACGCCAGCAACGATAACTAATGGCCGAAGTAGCCTACGCCTCTGAGCCCAGAGAGGACACAGCCGGCGCTAAGAAATGGCCGGAATGGGAATTAACTCCCCCACCGGAGGGAGACGCTGGAGTTGCCAACTGGGTTTGGCGCCGTTTTCAGTATATGCGGGCGTATCGGGACAAACTGGAACTCCCAGCCCTTTGGCTCCGCTGCCACGAACTATACCGCAACAAGATTTTCAAGAAGAGGGCGCCATATTCTCTGGTGCCCATCAATCTGATTTTTAAGACGGTTAACACCCTCAAGTCTAACCTCACCGACAATAAACCCCGGGCCAGTTTTATGCCCCAGGGGGAAACGCCCCCGGAAGCGGCCAACGCTATTCAGGCCCGCTATGATTACTGGTGGGATCACACAAGGCAGCAGGGAGTCCTCCAAGACTCCGTGGGCGTCTCGGAGTTGTATGGATTTGCGGTAGACAAAATGACCTGGGACCAGGACACCAACTCGGGAGAGGGAGAAGTAGTCACCAACCGCTGCGATCCCTTTGGCATTTTCCTTTGGCCCCGGACTATGGACATACAGGATGGCCCTATAGCTCATGCTGAGGCTATGGAGTTGGGGGAAATCTTCGACCGCTGGCCGGAAGCAGAAGGAAAAATAAAGCCAGACTTGGTTTACTCTGACATGTTGGGCGAGTCCCGAGCCACCAACCGGGCCAGTAAGACCAGGGATCTTAGGCCGGTGGGCGGATTTAATGACTTTTACCAGAGCGGTGAGGTAGACGGCAAAGACCAAAGAGGCTTTGAATTGGGGCAGCGGGCCTTGGTGATCGAGTTCTGGTGTGAAGATTATACGATGGAGTGGATTGACCCACGCACAGGAAAAAGAGTCAAAAAAAGCCAGGAACTCTTACAACCCCTTGTCCATCCGGAAACCGGCGAGCCTTTAATAGATGAGGCAACCGCCGCTCCCTATATGGAATTGGCGATCGACCCGGAGACAGGAGAGCCTCTCCAGCCGGTAGAACAATCCAAGTACCCTGGTTTTATCCGCTGCATTACCATTGCCAGTTCTGGAAAGTTAAAGGTGCCTTATCTTCTAGATGACAAACCTAATCCCTCGATCAATCCGGTACTGCCCCGGGCGATAGCCACCAAGTCCTACCTCTTTGACAAGAAGCCCTTCATTAAACGGCTATCATATTCTGACGGTCTGAGCGAATACGGCATGACCATTGTCGAGCAGATAGAGCCGTTGGTCATGGAGATATCCCGCAAGATATCGCAAATCGCCATGCACCTCCACAACCAGGCAATATCTCCCTTGATCTTGCCCCTGGATAGCGGCGTTAAATATGACGATGTAAATAACCTGCCCAAAAGGGTATGGAAGCCTACCACAGCCGCCACCTCTCAGGGCATCAGGTTCTTGCAGGTCCCGGCCATTTCCTCCGATTACCTGGCCTACATCGAATTGCTGATGCGGTTACTGGAAGCAATTACCGGGCTGACTGAGGTTAGTGAAGGCAGGCGACCCACCGGGATCACCGCGGCTCATGCCATTGCTGCGTTACAGGAAAAGGCCCAAACGGTTTTTAGGGAGAAAATTAGAAACCTGGACTTGTATCTGGAAGAGCAGGGGCGCATGTTCCGGTCCCTTGACCAAAACTGGCATACGGCCCCGTTGCTTCTAAATTACCAGGGCGGTGGGGACCAGGAGGAACTGATTAATTATATTGGCATTGAATTTCAGGACGAGGTGGCTTTCCATGTAGAAGCTGGGTCCACCATGCCAAGTAACCGGGCGGCACAGCGACAAGAGATGGTGGAGTTGGCTAAGGTAGGCATGATTGACCAGCAGGCCCTTCTCGAAGAGTTGAAGGTTCCCAAGCATGACGAAATTATTCAGCGCATGAAGGCGGGTCCTATCGGCCAGGCGCTTGAGAAGATAGCCAAAACCGGACTGATTGACGACCAAACTATTCAGACCATCAAAAATATTCTGGACATGGACCCCAAAACTTACAAAAGAAATTTTCCAGAGACCGGGAACCCGCTGGACTTGGCGGGGAAACAATAATATAAAAGGAGAGTGCCAATGAGCGCCAAGCGAGCAAGTTACAAAAAGTTATGGCTGGAGGAAAAGAAGCAACGGGAACATTATGAAAACCAGTTGACGGAGCGTAAGAATTTATTATCAATTAGAGAAACACTTGTCAAAAAAACTGACAAGTAAACTTGCCAAGGATGAAGAACTGACAGGGGCAGAATGGTCTATATTAACAGCAATTTCCTGGCAAAGATTAACTCCAGCGCAAAAGGCAGAGATTATTGGACTACCTTTTGCGGAGCAACGACTTACCAAACCTCATAATATTCCTACGTTGCGAAAGATAAAGGAGGAAGATCACCCATGAGTGACAAGGTAGCCAGATTCAATCAAAGACCGCAGGACGAACGACAGACTGCCGTGGACCAGCATCAGGCGGCAATGGAGCCAGAAATCAAGTTGCAGATAGGACTGGCTTTGCTGAGCAACAAAAAGGTCATGGTGCTTTGTCCTGACGGAATGCAGAGTTCGATGAAGGGTTGCGCCATCATCGTTGATATTCTTGCCAAGGCTCAACAGGTCATGGCCAGTACGATTAACACTATTTCCGGCGAAGAAAGTCGCATCATGCCCGCTCACATGGGTATGGTGCCGCCATTACAGGGTTAACAATATGCCGACCTACATTTATAAGTGCAGCAAATGCGGCCGTATGAAAGAAATAGTTTGTAAGATTGCCGACCGCCCTGAAAGTTTTCCATGTGATGACATTTTCTGGGACGATGATATTGGAGTGCCTTGTAATGGACGATGGACTCAAGTAATTACTGCCCCAACGCTTAAGCTCTCCGATACGGTAAATATCCCTTGGATCAGGCGGGCCATGAATTATCTGGAGCCGGAGCAGGCGCAGCAATACGACACCCGGGAAAAGTATCAGGCTTACCTGGACAGCAGGAACCTGCGCCCTGTAGACGGCACCAACTTGAGCGAGGTTTAGGTGAACACAGACCGCAAAAACCCCTGTCCAGTCTGCGGCAAGAACTTAGGGGTTGGCACTGGCCCCCTGAAGGTAAAATGCACCAAATGCAAGGCCGTTGTACTTATCGCTCCAGAGAAAATCGTGATCATCGAGGAGCCTAACTTTCAGATGTATGCAACCTGTTTTTCTCTGGGGTTAACCAATTACCCCTATGAGAGTTTGAAAAATCTGGAAATTTCAATACACAGTTAAACAATATTTAAGGAGAACCGGGTTATGGCGACAGAGTTAGATTACGAAGGCAATGTGGACATGACGGCCGAAGCTACCAAAGACGGCGAGTATGTCCCGGAAGAAGATGTCTCCCAAGAAGCAGAGGGCCAGGAGGGGAAGGCAGAGTCCCATGGACCGGAAGCGGAAAGTGCGGACGAGCAGCAGTTTGTCTATACCACTGAATCCGGTGAAGAGATCAAAGGCACTTTTGCCGAAATCATGGCGAAGGTGCAGGAACTCACCATCACCCCGGAAGTTGCCGCCCTCAAAGAAGAACTGGAAGCCCTCAAGGCTAAGGGGGAAGAAAAGCCCAAGGAAGAGAAGGCGGAGCAGACTGGGGACGTGCAGATCGAACCTGTGGACTGGAAGCAAGTCGGCCCCGTGCTTACCGGAATGCTTGAAGACAATGTGGACGAGATCGGCCCCGCCCTCCAAGGCATTATCATCCGGGAAGTCCTTACCAACGGCATTGTGGGGGACCAGATTGAGCGATTTATCAACCGGGTCATTGACTCCCGGGAAGGCAAAACTGCGGAGCGCAGCGCCTTCGATACCCAGTTCCCCGGCTTTGACAATGCCGTGAATACTGGCCAGATTAACAGTTTCCGGAAAGAAAACCCGGCCTTCAAAGGCTTCAGTGACCGGGAGGCTTTTCTAGCCATGCAGGCCCGGGGCGCCGCTCAGGTAAAAGATGCCAAGGAAGAGGACGTTAAGGCGGCGGCGAAGAAGGCCAGCGATGCCACGGCAAAGAAGATCATCGAAACCAGGAAGGCGGCTGGCACCCTGCGGGTCCTGAAATCCGGCAGCAGCAAGCCCGGCATTTCCAGTAAGGCTCCTCTTACCGGTAGTGACCGGGTGGATGCCGCCTTGGCAGGGCTGCAAAAGTTGCGGAGCCAATCCTAACAATTTTTCAATACCAAACCAGAGCGCCAGCGAGAGTGCCAATAAAAACCAGGAGGAAAGAAGAACATGGCACTCTCAGTTAATGAAATTGAAGCCTTGACTCTGGATTACTGGGAGCCCGGCAGTCACGATCAGTTTTTCCGCCACAACGTCCTGGCCTACCGTTTGCTGCGGAAGGGCAAGAAGTTTGACGGCGGCAAAAAGCTCCGGGTCCAGGTATTCTACGGTCAGCCTCAAGGCGGCACGTTTAACGCCGCTTCCACCTTCAAAACCGCCAAGGTTGAAGAACACACCTCGGCGTTCTGGAACCAGGCCGCGTACTATGAGTACACCACCTACGATTTTGACGACCAGACCCAAAACGCCGGGGAAGCCCAGCAGATCGACCTTGTGATGGACAAGCTCGACAAACTGGCCGACAAGATCAAGTGGAACATGGCCGATGACATCTACACCTCCACTGGTTACGGTCCGAATGGTCGCTCCATCGTGGGCCTGCTCGGGATGATTGGCACCGGCACTTACGGAGAAATCGCCCCGGCTGACTTGGCAGAATGGACCGCAGGCTCCATTGTTACCACCAGTGAGCCCCTGACATTCAATGTCATCCGGGCGCTGCGTACAGCCTGCAAGGTGGGCCTGTCCGGGGAAAAGCCGCAACTCTTCCCCACCACGGACACCTTGCTCGATCACCTGAAAAGCCTTCTCCAGCCGTCAATGCGCTATGAGGACGCGGAGATGGCCGATGTCGGGTTTACCAACATCGCTTTTGAAACCAACGGGACCATCGTGGCCGATTACAAATGCCCCTCCGGGTATCTGTTCGGTCTCAATGAAAACCAGTTGGACTTCAAGAGCCACAAGGACTTCTTCTTCAAGAGGGAACCCTGGAAAGAGCCGTATGATAAGCCGTTCTATACCACCCGGTTGATCTGGGTGGGCCAGCTTCTCTGTAAACGGCGCAATGCCCACGGCTACCACAGCAACCTGACCACCTAGCCCTGGTGGCGGATAACCAAGGAGGATAAAAGTATGACTCTTCAAAACGCCAGCCAGGTCGATTGCAAGTGGAACTATGAGTTCCTAAACCTGGCCTTCAATGACAATGTGGAAACCGAAGTCGGTTTTGTGCTGCCGAAATACGCAGAAATCGACTACCTTTCCATGATGGTCTTCGTCAAGACCATTGACGCCACGGAAACCATTGACGTAGGCCTGCTGTCCACCGAAGTGGGCGGCGATGCCAACGGGTTTATCACTGGCCTTTCCATTGCCACGGCCGGCTGGATCAAGCCGTCAAACACCTTGACTCAAGGCACCAATGCCCACTATATTAGCGCCACCACCTTCGGGGTGCTATTTCTTCCGGCTGCCTGCCTGGGCGCGAACGTGGCTGAACAAAATGCCGCACCCCTGTTCATAAACCACATGGGTGACGGGGTTGCCAAAACCATGACCTACACATGTTCTGCGGGCTCCGACGCCTTTGCCGGCGTCCTGGCCTTCCGGTGGCGGCAGTTCCCCGACCCGACCTTCTGGCGTTGGGTTTAGGGGGTGAGCCATGGCAGATATCACTGCTGCAAACGTGACTGCGGTCAACAAGCGGATCTCCATGGGGGACCGCTACATGTCCATTTACAAGATCAAGGGGGACGCTACGGGTGTTACTGTCAAGTTGCCCTTTGCCTCCATCGAGGCTGCCTGGGTGCAGAACATTGATGAGACGGCGGCTTTGGTAATTGCCTCTGTTTCTGGCAATACTGTAACCTACGGGGCGGCCCCCTCGAGCAACCTTTACCACTGGCTTTTTGCCGTGGGGGTAGATTAATCGCCGGGGGTGGTGGAAACCATCCTGCTTTTTCCTCCACCCCTTCGGCGCCTAAAGGAGTTTCCTGTCATGGGAATAAACAAAGATCAGCAATATCTTGCCGGAGCTCATGCCAAAATTGCCGTAGAGGGGTCGGTGGTGCAGTTGGGAGATACAGCCGATTTGATTACTAAACAATTGGCAGCGGCTGGGAACCCCAAGCATTACGCCACTGAAGTCTGGATCACTGTAGAAACTAACCCCATTTATTTTACCCTGGATGGTACAGACCCGGCTACTGATGGCAGCGCGGGACACTCCTGGGGCACGGGAACCAACGATGACAACGTACTGAAAATCAGGGGATGGCACAACATCAATAATTTTAAGTGCATCCGCCAAAGTACGAACAATGCCAGTATTAAGGTGACTGCCTTTTTCAATGGCAATGGCGGTTGGTCTTAATGAAAATGCTTCTCCGATATGCTAATCCCAAGGGTCCGCTTCCGGAAATTGCCGGAACAAAGAAAGGGCCTTTGCTGATTATCGGCTC
>JAKAGH010000166.1 GCA_021817645.1 Deltaproteobacteria bacterium | reverse complement strand
ATGGCGGCCATCAAGGACCTGCACCGGCCCGTGGAGGAGTGGCAGCCCGTGGGCATTCCCCTGGCGCCGCTGATGCACCTGGAAGAGCGCACCGCCAGATTGGAGCTGGTCATCCAGAAGCAGAAGGTGGACCTGGAGAGCCCGGCCTTCAAGATCCTGGACCGGGAACGGGAGAAGTGGGCCCTGGAGGACGACTACCGCTTCCCCGGACCCATCCAATTCCACGGCGCCGGCGCCGAAGACAAGCCCATTACGCTCCTGCTGAATGCGTTGGGGGGGTAGATGCGATCCTGAAGGAGGGGGCTAGGGGCCGCGGGCCCGTTTACAATCCTCCCTCAGACTCCCTTCCCCAACCCCATACATTTGATAGCCAGTGGTTCGGGGCCATATCAGGGTGGGGATGGGCTTTCGTGCCCGCCCAAGATTTTGGCGAAATTGGAGGTCGCAAAATACTTGCAATCCCTTGGTCTGCCGGTCATAATTCTGGAGGGAGGTGCTAAACCCTCCCTTCCGCCATCCTGGGGGATCGTCCAACGGCAGGACAGCGGCCTTTGGCGCCGCTGATCTAGGTTCGAATCCTAGTCCCCCAGCCAACTCTCCCCCACCTTTTTCTGCCCGGTTGTGCTTGAGAAAATGGCGTGTATGTTATAATTTTAAAGTGGACGTTATGATCTGCGGAAGTGCAAGGCTCACTGGTGGGGCCCCCGGACTTCAAATCCGGTGTGCCGTCTGAATAAGGCGGTAGGTGGGTTCGATTCCCATGCACTTCCGCCAATGTTTGGCGAGGATGGAGGTTAAAATTTTTGACCTCCTTTTCCTTTAGGTGTGCGTATTCACTAGAGCCAGAAACTGACGAAAAACATGGCCCCTGGTGGCATCCCACCGGTGAAAGATGGGCCGTAATCCTCCTTTTTGAAAACTACTCACCCTCTCCGGAGGTCCTCCCAATCTATTCGCCGATCCAGGTGTTCATGGATCGTACCCTTATCAGCTTATCCATAATTTTTAGCCGACTTTGGCTAAAATAACATAACCGAAATATTCTTGAGAGGCATATAATTGCAGGATATCCGCCGCTGGTGGCTAGCTTCACAGGCAGTCTGTGAAGACATTACTGTCCGGTGAACTTGGGTATCCGCTTGCCAAGGAAAGCAGCTACTCCTTCTCGTCCATCGGCTTTGCCTGCCATGGCCGCAACCGCGCGAGATTCTTTCTCCATCTGGGATTCAAGGCTCTCAGTCGCACCGGAGAGGATTAAACGCTTGGTTTCACCTAATGCCAGCGTCGGTCCTTTTGCCAGATGAGACGCGATTTCCAGCGCGGCAGGCAATAGTTGGTCATCAGCGACTACCTGATTAATGAGTCCCCACTCCAGGGCTTGTCTGGCCGACAACACCGGATTTAATAACGCCATCTCTTTAGCACGGCGCAGCCCCACCAAGCGCGCCAAAAAGTAGCTCGAGCTCCCATCCGGGGCCAGGCCAATTTTGGTATAGCCCATAGTGAATTTTGCTGACTCCGCGGCAACGGCGATATCGGTGGTTAGTGCCAGGCTGAAGCCTCCTCCCGCGGCTGTCCCGTTAATGGCTCCGATCACCGGCGCATCCATCCAGTTGAACCGGGAGATCACGGCGTGAAAAGCCTGGGTAACCTTTTTCAGATAGAGGGAGACCCCGGGGCCTTGGGCGGCAAACGCCTTTAGATCTCCGCCAACGCAAAACATCTTGCCGCTGCCGGTCAGCACCACCGCGCGGACCTCGGGATCTTCATCGCAGCGCAGGGCAACATCCAGAAGTTCGGTTACCGTCTCTAAGGTAATGGCATTGCCCTCATCGGGGCGGTTGAGGCGGATCAGCCCAACACCATCCTTGATTCCGAAAACGAGAGAGTCATAATGCATCGCTCTAGGTCCTTTGAGGTATCAATTTTTGCATCAACAGGGAGATAACACTGTGGTAGGTTAGTAGAACGCTACGGTCAGCCTCAGGGCTTCCTCCCCTGAATGAAAACTTATTAAACCCGCAAAAACTCCTGATATCCAGAATATATCTAGAATTTATTCCATCCAAGCGATAATTTTCGACCCCGATAAGATATACGGCACCAATTCCATCGCTCAGAGCCGGATAAGACGAGGAGTCCATCCTCATTCTGGGAAGGCGCGGGGGGTCATCCTCCCACCTGGGATGGAATCAAAATCCCAAGGCGTGGTGCACCAGAATTTATTGATTACAGCTTGAATAAGTAAGAACAATAATTACTTTTTTGGAGAACCACTTTAAACCACAAAGCTGAGAGCACTAGATCCAGAGCAGCACGATGCCTAAGATCAGACAACAAAATGAGGAAACTTTATGAATGAAGATAGCAAGTGCCCGGTAACGGGCGGAGCTAACAAACCCCCTGCCGCCAGAGGCACGTCGAACCGGGACTGGTGGCCGAACCAGTTGAACCTGAAAGTTCTGCACCAGAACTCTCCCATGAGCAATCCGATGGGCGAGGGGTTCAACTACGCTGAGGAATTCAAAAAACTCGACCTGGAGGCCCTGAAGAAGGACCTCTATGCGCTGATGACCGACTCGCAGGACTGGTGGCCGGCCGATTTCGGTCACTACGGGCCGTTGTTCATTCGGATGGCGTGGCACAGCGCGGGCACCTACCGCATTGGCGACGGCCGCGGGGGCGGGGGGGCCGGCACTCAACGCTTTGCGCCCCTCAACAGCTGGCCCGACAACGTCAACCTCGACAAGGCGCGTCGGCTCCTCTGGCCGATCAAGCAGAAATACGGCCGCAAGATCTCCTGGGCCGACCTCATGATTCTCGCCGGCAATTGCGCGCTGGAGTCGATGGGCTTCAAGACCTTCGGCTTCGGCGGCGGGCGCGAGGACGTTTGGGAGCCGGATGACACTTACTGGGGGACCGAGAGAGCGTGGCTTGGCGACAAGCGCTATGCCGGTGACCGGGAACTCGAGAATCCTCTCGCCGCCGTGCAGATGGGCCTGATTTACGTCAACCCGGAAGGCCCGAACAGCAACCCGGATCCCATCGCCGCGGCCCAGGATATCCGTGAGATTTTCGCGCGCATGGCGATGAACGACGAAGAGACGGTGGCGCTCATCGCCGGCGGGCACGCCTTCGGCAAAACCCACGGTGCCGGCCCTGCGTCCCATGTGGGGCCTGAGCCGGAAGCGGCCAGTATCGAGGAGCAAGGCCTCGGCTGGAAGAGCAGCTTCGGCACCGGCAAAGGCGGCGATACGATCTCCAGCGGCCTGGAGGTCACTTGGACCCAAACGCCAACGAAGTGGAGCAACAACTTCTTCAAGAACCTGTTCGGCTACGAATGGGAATTGACGAAGAGCCCGGCCGGGGCGCATCAGTGGCAACCGCAGGGTGGCGCCGGCGCCGGTACGGTGCCGGATGCCCACGACCCGTCGAAGCGGCACGCGCCAAGCATGCTGACCACGGACCTGGCTTTGAGGTTCGACCCCATCTACGAAAAAATTTCCAGGCGCTTCTACGAGAACCCGGACCAGCTTGCAGAAGCATTCGCCCGGGCGTGGTTCAAGCTGACCCACCGCGATATGGGCCCGCGCTCGCGCTATCTCGGACCGGAGGTGCCGGCAGAGGAACTGATCTGGCAAGACCCGGTGCCCGCAGTCGATCATGAGCTGATCGACGCACGGGACATCGCCAACCTCAAGGCCAAGATCCTGGCCTCGGGCCTGTCGATCTCGGAACTGGTCTCCACCGCCTGGGCGTCGGCCTCCACGTTTCGCGGCTCCGACAAGCGCGGCGGTGCGAACGGGGCGCGTATTCGTCTGGCGCCGCAAAAGGATTGGCAAGTCAACCAGCCGGCCCAACTGGCGAAGGTTCTCAAAGCCCTCGAGGACATCCAAAAGGAGTTCAACGGCGCGCAGTCCGGCGGGAAGAAGGTGTCGCTGGCTGACGTGATCGTTCTGGGCGGTTGCGCCGGCGTCGAGCAAGCGGCGAAGAATGCCGGTCACAAGGTGACCGTTCCCTTCACGCCGGGACGCACGGACGCGTCCCAGGAGCAAACCGACGTGAAGTCATTTGCCGTGCTCGAACCGGCTGCAGACGGGTTCCGTAACTACCTCAAAACCAAATACGCCGTTTCGGCAGAGGAACTGCTGGTTGATCGGGCGCAACTGCTGACGCTGACCGCTCCTGAGATGACGGTTCTCATTGGCGGTATGCGCGTCTTGAATGCCAATTTCGGGCAGTCCCGGCACGGTGTCTTCACCAAGCGGCCAGAGACGCTCACCAATGACTTCTTCGTGAATCTGCTCGATATGAGAACGGCGTGGCAGGCAACCTCGGAAAAAGAAGACGTGTTCGAGGGCCGTGATCGCGCCACGGGCGCACTCAAGTGGACCGGCACTCGGGTCGACCTCATCTTCGGTTCGAACTCCCAACTCCGGGCCTTGGCGGAAGTCTATGGATGCGAGGACTCCCAGGAGAAGTTCCTGCACGACTTTGTCGCGGTGTGGAACAAGGTAATGAACCTTGACCGCTTCGATCTCGCCTGATTGCAGCATAAACTTCTTCGAGGGCTGCTGAAGCGTATTCTGAACTGCAAAGCGGATGATCAGAAAGCGATAACCGCCACGAACTGACGGATGTTTTGAACGATCAACGGCGGCTAGGGCAACATAAGAGGGCGGCGTTTCAGTACAGTCTGAAACGCCGCCCTTTCTTGCAGTCTGCTGGCCACAGAATCGGAGCCAGGTAAGACTGACTTAGACTATCTATTGCAGCCGCATATGTCGAGCGAGCAGGCTATGTGCCTACATGTTCATCGAGTCTATTATTGAAATATATTGAAGCACTTATTGATGATGGGGATGCCGCACGTAGTGTGGGGCGACGGACTTCTCTGCCTCTTCCAAAAGAGAGGATAATTTGATATTTATCGCTGGTTCCTTGTGATATAAGCCAAAATATAGAGCGAGTATGGTCAGGGTTTGGTAAATGCGTGGTAGTCAAATTCAGCCGTCCGCTGACGATCTCAACCCCTATCGAGGCGCTGAGGGGATAAAATTGCCTGTCCCTTGATTACCAGACGAATAAGGGCATTATTCGGTGTACCCGCATCCCTTCTATTCACCCATACCAATAAATTTACGGTCTCAAACTGCTATACTAAGGAAGAATCGTTAGAAAGATGGAAGAACTTTACCGCCCATTAGCCTCTGCTGAATCCGAATGCTTGTCTTGGTTTCAACTATTCAAAGACACACAGAAATTAGAAAGGGAAGATGTCCATGTGTGGCGGGCCTGGATAGATGTGTCTGTATCCAATATTGAGAGATATATAAAGTTCTTGCCCACCCATGAAGTTGCACAGGCTGAAAGAATTCAGGGGGTCCCCTATCGCCACCATTATATTGTCATCAGAGGATTACTGAGAGTAATTCTCAGCCATTATGTCCAAGTAAAACCAGAATGTCTGCGATTTTGCTGCAATGAGCATGGCAAACCTTTCCTGGACTTTCCCGGTGGCGCTCAGGCGGTTAACTTCAACCTGTCTCATTCTTCTGAGTTGGTTCTTTTTGCCATTACTCACCAGGAGCGCCGGATCGGGGTCGATTTGGAAAGAATAAGGACCGTCGTCTCTGCCGACCAGATAGCCGAAAAATTCTTCCCATCTGCTGAGTGTGCTGCTTGCGAAATAATGCCGGAACCTTTGAAAAGCCAATCATTTTTACGCTCCTGGACGAGAATGGAAGCCTATGTAAAAGCTTTGGGCATGGGTTTGGCTGGGGCAGCAAAGGATGGTAAAATCCTTTTGCCTGGCAAAATGCCCGGCCCAGAAAGGGGGCATATGGAGAAATTTCCTTGGTCGATTAACTGCTGGGAACCTGCCCCGGAATATGTCGCGGCTTTAGCGGTGGAGGGCAGTAATTGGCAGCTGACGTATCGGGAGTTGGGGGAATGAACAAGCAGGAAGCAATAAAAAGGCTAAAAGAAGAAGCGTACCAGGTAAAACCTGACCAGGACTTTGAGATTGCCGTGATGGAGCCGGAAGACGCATGGGGGGTAGTGCGCTGTTACTATGGGGTATACGGTGAGCATTATCCTTTTGAGGTTAACTACCTGCCGGCAAGATTGATTGAGGAAAACCGCAGCAAAAACCTGCGCACTGTAGTGGCCCGGGCCGGCAATGGGGATATTATCGCCTGCGGGGCCCTGTATAGGAGTTCCGCCTATCATCCCAAGGTTTATGAATACGGCCAAGCGGTGGTCCTGCCAGAGTACCGTTCCAGCTTTGCGGCCTTATGCCTGCAAGATTACATCTTCAATGTTTTGGCTTCTCAGGAAGATATCGACGAAATATTTGGCGAAGGGGTCTGTAACCATCTCATCATCCAAAAGATGGCGGTATTTATTGACTTCAGGGAGACAGGCCTGGAACTGGGATTAATGCCGGCTGCGGCTTATCCGATGGAAGATTTTCCCGGCGAGCGGGTGTCGACGCTGCTGTCTTTTCAAACCGTGCGGGATAAAGAGCAGAGGGTCTATTTCCCCCGCCAGTATACGCCGGTGTTGGATTATGTCATGTCTGGGCTGAATATCTCCAGAAGCGTCCAGGCTTCTGAGACCCAGGTGCCGCCCGGCTCCACCACCGGGATCCAGACGCAACTATTTGATTTTGCTCAAGTAGCCAGATTCAATGTTTATCGCCTGGGAGAGGATTTTTCCGCGTTGCTGGCAGCAGGAGAGCAAGAGGCGCAAAATCGGGACATGCAGGTCATACAAGTATTTATCAACTTGGGGGAGGCCTGGTCCGGCTGGGCCATAACTTTATTGCGGGATAAAGGCTATTTCTTTGGGGGATTTCTGCCCCGCTGGTTCGATACGGACGGATTGCTCATGCAAAAGCTGGTAAAATTGCCAAATTTTGCTTCCATCAAACTTTATTCCGAGCGGGCCCATAAGATTCTCGATTTTATCCGCCAGGACCTGGAGGGGAATCCGGCTTGCCAAATTTTGGCGGCAGCCACTGGGAAATCACTCGTCGGAAATAAATAATATCAAAGTCATATTGACCTGCATCGGCCCAGCAGATTCGACGGCGAGATCG
>JAKAGH010000165.1 GCA_021817645.1 Deltaproteobacteria bacterium | reverse complement strand
GCTAAGGGCCACAGGCCCTTACCCCCTCCCCCAAACCCCTTCCCCCAATCCCTTATATTTTTTTGAAAAAATCTACCCTGGAACAAATTTCGTCCATGATGGTTAAAAAAAACTTCCTACCCTCTGGTTTTTCCAAGTTGGCAATCTCCGGCACCTTACCCAGGATGGGGACACCGGTAAGGGCTTCAATTACCGCCGGGTTGGTCTGCTCGGCCAGGCCCGGAGCGACAGAACCCCGGTTCAGGATCACTCCGGACACGGGCAGCCCCGCGTGCCGGGCCGCCAGCACCGTGAGCGCGGTATGGTTGATAGTCCCCAGCCCCGCCCGGGCCACCACCAGGAGGGGAAGGTTAAGCCAGCGGGCCAGGTCCAGGACCAGGAAGCCGGTGTGCACCAGGGGCACATAGAGGCCCCCCGCGCCTTCCACCACCAGGAAGTCATAACGCCGGGCCAGTTCCCGGAAAGCCGCGGCCACCTGCGCCAAATCCACCGTCACGCCTTCCCGGGCCGCGGCCACTCCCGGGGCCAGGGGCAAGCGCAAAGTGATGGGGGTGAGGAGCTCCAGGGGCTCCGGCAGGGTCGCCAGTTCCTGGACCAGGCGGGCGTCCGTGGGGATGAGCCGTCCTTCCTCTTCCGGGCAGCCGCTCTGCACGGGCTTAAAATACCCGGCTTTAACCCCCTGTTGCCTGAGGGCCGCGGTGATGCCCGCGGCGATCAAGGTCTTGCCCACGTCGGTGTCGGTGCCGGTGACGAAAAGGCCTTTAACTGGGGGGATGTCGGGCAGCTTCAGGTTCATTCGGAAAAAATCTCACGCAAAGACGCCAAGTCGCAAAGTTAGACGCAAAATATTGTTAGGTAAGATTCCAGATTTCCTGTCTTATAAATTTGGAGCAGGGCTCAAGGTTCTTTTTTGGTGGCCCGTGCCCACCCTACATTCTGATTACTGATTACTTGCTCCTGACCCTCTTCATAGGGCTTTTAGCAATGGGAACAGTTGCGGCCGGGGACGCCCGCGCTACGATTTTTTTTACTAACCACCGACCACTGACCACTGGTTCCTGATCACTGATCACTGACCACTATCCCTCCTGCACCAGCTCCAGGCCCAGGTCAGCCAGCGTCTGCCGGTCTTCCTCGGGGAGGCGGCCTTTGGTGGTCAGGTAATCTCCGGTCATCAGGCAGTTGGCCCCCGCGGCGAAGATCAGGGACCCCAGGGAACGCAAAGTCACCTGGCGGCCGCCGCAGATAATGAGGGGCCGGTCCGGAAAAAGGAGACGAAAGGCCACAATGATTTGCAGGGCCTCCAATGCGGATATTAGTGGCCGTCCAGCCAATCCCGTACCCGGCAAGGGGTGCAGGAAATTGAGGGGAATGGCGTCCACGGCCAGTTCCTTCAAGGCCTGGGCCAGTTCCCAGCGCTGGGCCACACTTTCCCCCAGCCCCAGAATGCCCCCGGCGCACACGGCAAGCCCCGCGTCCCGGGCAGCATGGATGGTGGCCACCCGTTCGGCATAGGTATGGGTGGTGCAGATTTGGGGGAAAAAGGAGGCCGCGGCCTCGAGATTGTGGTGAAAACGCCGCACCCCCGCTGCCTGGAGCTCCTTCAGGAAGCCCCGGTCGACAATGCCTAGGGAGGCGCAGACTTGGATGGGGACCTGGTCCACAATCGCGGCCACGGTCCGCAACAGGGCCTCTTGCTCTCGCCGGGAGTTAAGCCCCCGGCCGGAAGTCACCAGGGAAAAGCGGGAGGCCCCGGCCCGGGCTGCCTGGGCCGCAGCCGCCACCAATTCTTCCTGGGGAGGCAAAGGATAACGGGGAATTTCCCCCTTGGCGCCGGCCGCCTGGGAACAGAAGGCGCAGTCCTCGGAGCAGAGCCCGGATTTGGCGTTGGTGATGACGCAAAAACTGACCTGCCGCCCGAAATAACGCTCCCGGACGCGGTTGGCCTCCGCGAGCAGCGGCCACATGTCCGACCAGGGCCGCTGCAAGATATCGGCAAAGTCTGCTTGATTGATAGACATACGGCGTAAGCATCGTCTAAAAATAATTGATTGTCAACCGCTTTTCTATGATGTGTTTACATTCGATCCCGGGTACAGGAAATTTTTCCCTCAGATTCATGTCTTCTGGCCTCAAAATAGCCGGGAAAGAGATTATCGACTCAATCTTTTGGCCCATTCGGTCGATATAGTGTAGGTGGAGTTCCCGACGACCGCGCCACGGAAGGGACTAACTTGGAATCCAAGACCATGAGCCAAAATCCCGAAGAGACTGTAAGAACCAAGTCTCCGGAAAAAACTTCCCTTCCCCGTTACGCGGGGCTGCTGGTGTTCGCCTGGACCGCGGTGGTGCTCATCTTTCTGGCTGGCACTCTGTACCAGGAAAACCAGGCCACCCTGGAGATTGCCCGGACCGAGGCCCGGAGCCGCGTGGACCAGATTATTCTCTGCCAGCAGTGGAACAATAACCACAAAGGCGTTTACGTCCAGGTTGATGACAAGACCCCTCCCAACCCTTACCTGCCCCGGAAGCCGGAACGGGACCTGCGCACCCCCTCCGGGCGGACGCTGACCCTGGTAAACCCGGCATATATGACCCGGCAACTTTATGAATTGGCCCACCAACAAAACCAGGTACAGGGACGCATCATCAGTCTCAAGCCTCTGCGCCCGGAAAATAAGCCCGATTTTTGGGAGACCAGGGCCATCAAAAAACTGGAAGAGGGAGCCGCCGAATATAGCTCTGTGGAGCAGATGCCGGACCAGGATTACCTGCGTCTGATCCGGCCCCTGGTGGTCGAGAAGGCCTGTCTCGAATGCCATGCTTCTCAGGGTTACAAGGTCGGGGAGATCGGCGGAGGGATCAGCGTCACCGAGGCCCTGGAGCCCCTCAGAGCCGTGAATCGGGAACATATGAGTATGGTCTGGATCAGCCATGGTTTTTTCTGGCTGCTGGGGCTGGTTTGTATCGCGTTTGGCTCGACGCACCTGGGAAAAAGCCTGGCGCAGCAGAGACGGGCAGAAATAGACCTCCAGGAAGCCAAGCAAACCTTGGGGGCCTATATTAAGGCGTCGCCTTTGGCCATCATGACCCTGGACCCCCAGGGCTGCGTGCGCCTTTGGAATCCGGCAGCCGAAAGCATTTTCGGCTGGAGGAGCTCCGAAGTAGTGGGGCAGCCTCCGCCTTTCCTGGCGGAAAACCCATCGCCGGAGTTTCAGGATCTGTACTCCAGGGGTCTCAAGGGGGAGCCAGTGCGCGGCGGCGGGGAATGCCGGGATCGCAACAGCATGGTGATGGACTTCAGTTTCTCCATGTTTCCCTTCTACGGCCCCCAGGATGAATTAACCGGGATCATGGCGGTGCTGGAAGATGTCACCGAACGCCGGCAGATGGAAGAAGAACTCTTCAAGGCCAATGAGAAACTCAAGGTCTGGGTCTATGAATTCAGCCGCCGCAACCGGGATATCACTTTGCTCAATGAAATGGGGGACCTGCTGCAAGCTTGCAATACCCTGGAGGAAGCGTATGCCGGCGTAGGCCAGTATATGCCCTTGATGTTCCCCGAGGGGTCAGGGGCATTGTTCGTGCATCAAGAGAAAAGGGAGGTCCTGGAAGCAGTGGTCCACTGGGGGGACTCCCCGCCGGGAGCCACGGAGTTCGCCCCGGATGAATGCTGGGCGCTGCGGAAGGGGCAGGAGCACCTGGTCCAAGACCCCGCTTCCGGCTTGCTTTGCGCCCATCTTGCAGGAACGGCAGCCGCCAGGTATCTATGCGTCCCCATCATCACCCATTCCGAAAACCTGGGTCTGCTGCTGTTACTCAAGAGGTCCCAGGAAAGCTCCCTGGAAGAGCCCTTGAGCGAAACGAAAAAGCGGCTGGCCTCCACCGCGGCCAAACAGATTGCTTTATCTCTGGCGAATCTGAAATTGAGGAATTTCCTCATGCTCCAGGCGACCCATGATCCTTTGACCGGTTTGTTCAACCGGCGCTACATGGAAGACACGTTGGAGCGGGAAATCCGGCGGGTGCAGCGCAAACAGGCCCCCCTGGGAATTATTATGGTTGATCTGGATCATTTTAAGAGATTCAACGACTCCTTTGGCCATGAAGCTGGGGACACTCTGCTGCAAGCAGTGGGCATTTTCCTGCAGAGCAATATCCGCCAGGAGGACATTGCCTGCCGCTATGGAGGGGAGGAATTCATCCTGATCCTGCCGGAGGCGTCCCAGGAGATCACCCGGGTGCGGGCCGAGAGATTGCGCCAGGGCGTGGAAAACCTGCAGGTGGAATATCATGGCCAGTCCATCGGGCCGGTTACCGTGTCGTTAGGAGTGGCAATCTTTCCGGATCACGGCAAGGATGGAGAGGCCCTCATCCGGGCCGCGGACACCGCCCTATACCGGAGTAAACAAGGGGGCCGCAACCGGGTGATGATCGCGGGGGAGGTGGTTTAAAAGAGAGTTTTCTGTGAAAATCTAGATAGCTGCATAAGTAGTAAGTTGAAAAATTGAGGATCCTGCCGTGAAACTCTATCTCCGGGGAACATAAACTTCCCGGGGTTTGAGACCGTCGGAAGGGCCGATGAGGCCTTCGTTTTCCATGGTCTCGATGATGCGGGCCGCGCGGTTATAACCGATGCGCAAGCGGCGCTGCAGCATGGAGATGGAGGCGTTGCGGGTTTCGGCCACCAGTTCCACGGCCGCGTCCCATTTCTCATCCTTCTCCCCCTTCTCCCCCTCTTCCACATCCTTTTCCTGCATCTCCAGGATGCCGATCTCGAACTCCGGCGTCTGCTGGGCCTTCAGAAACTCCACTACCCGGGAGACTTCCTCATCGGACACAAAAGCCCCGTGGATCCTTTTGAGCCGGGAAGTGCCGGGAGGCAGGAACAGCAGGTCACCCATGCCCAGGAGCCGCTCCGCGCCCACGACGTCCAGGACGACCCGGGAGTCGGTCTTGGCCGAAACCTGATAAGAGACGCGGGTGGGGAAATTGGCCTTGATAAGACCGGTGATCACATCCACCGAGGGCCGCTGAGTGGCCACCAGGAGGTGGATGCCCGAAGCCCGGGCCTTCTGGGCCAGGCGGATGAGATATTCCTCCGTGTCCCGGGAGGAGACCAGCATCAGGTCCGCCAATTCATCGATGACAATGACAATGTACGGCAGCGGCCTGAGGGGCTCTTCTCCCTCCCGCAGCCTTTCTTTGGCGTTCTTGGCCACTTTCTGGTTGAAGCCTTCGAGGTTGCGCACCGCCAGGTCGGAGAGCAGGGCATAGCGCCGCTCCATCTCCGCCACCGCCCAATGCAGGGCCACGGTGGCCTCCTTGGGGTTGACCACCACCGGGTGCAGCAGATGGGGAATGCCCTCGTAAGTGGAGAGCTCAATGCGTTTGGGGTCGATGAGGAGGAAGCGCACCTCCTGGGGGGTGGCCTTGTACAAAATGCTCAGGATCATGGCGTTGAGGCCCACGCTTTTGCCGCTGCCCGTGGCCCCGGCGATGAGCAGGTGGGGCATCTTGGCCAGGTCGTTGACCACCGGCTGGCCCATGATGTCTTTGCCCAGGGCGATGGTCAGGCGGGAAGAGGACTTGCGGTAGGCGGCGTCCGCCAGGATTTCCCGGAGGCCCACCACCTGGCGCTTGGCATTGGGCACCTCGATACCGATGACCGCTTTGCCCGGAACCGGCGCCACAATGCGGATGGACAGGGCCTTCAGGGCCAAGGCCAGGTCGTCGGCCAGGCCGGTGACCTTGCTGATTTTCACCCCCGGCGCGGGCTCCAGTTCGAAGCGGCTTACCACCGGGCCGGTGGTGATGGAGACGACCTTGCCCTCCACGCCGAAGTGGCGCAAGGTGTCCTCCAGCTTTTCCGCCTGGGCCACCATCATGCCTTCGTGCACCTGCTGATCCCAAGGGGGCACCTGGTCCAGGAGGTCCAGAGGCGGTAGGCTGAAGCCAGCGGCCGCGCCGCGCCGGGGTTTGGGGACCACAACCGCAGCGGGCTCGGGCGCGGGCGCGCTGGCAGGGCCAATAACCACTTCCGGGGGGTCACCGGCAGGCCGGGTGACCAGGGGCCGCTCCGGGACCGGGCGCCGGGACCGGGGGGAAGGAGCTGGCGCTTCTTCCCGGCGGCGCCAGACCAGAGATACTAGCGCCTGCAGCATCCGGCCCAGCAAAGCCAAAAGGCCCACAAAAGAGAGGCGGGTGGCCCCCATCAGGCACAGCAACAGGATCACACCCAGGGCCAGGGCCGCGCCCGGAGGATTGAGATTGGCCAGGAGGCTGCGGCAAAAAATAGACCCCACCAGGCCCCCGCCGTTAAGATGGCCGCCTTCCCAGGGGATGAAGGGCCAGGCCAGGGTCAGCAATCCCGCCGTGGCGGCAAAGACGCCGAAACCCGCCAGGAATTGCCAGGGCGACAAGCTCTCCAGACCCCGGCGGTGGGAAGTCCAGGCCAGGCCGGAAAACACGGCCGGCAGCCACAGCGCGGCCAGGCCGAAACCGTTGAGGAAGCCCGCGGCCAACAGCGCCCCGGCCTTGCCCATCCAGTTGCGCACCGCCGCGGCTTTCCAGGCCTCCAGCAAGCCTTGGGGGTCGAGACGGGAATAACTCACCAGGGCCAACAAGGAAAACAGGGCCAGCCCCAGGAGCAAAACCCCCAGCATCTCCTGGGCCAACCGCCGGGACCAGGGGGGAGATTCCGAGGCAGCAGCAGAAGGCGCAGCCTTGCCCTTGCGGCCCGCGCCGTTATTCTTTGGCGAGGCGTTATTCTTTTTAGGTTTGAGGTTTTTGGCCATGGGCTAAGTATTCGATTATTGCCTGTCAGGGCGGCGCGGCAAAGTTGATTTAAACCTAAATGACAGGTATCTTACCCCCCTTTGAAAAAGGGGGGAAGGGGGGATTTCGGGGCGATCCCCAAATCCCCCTAAATCCCCCTTTTTCAAAGGGGGACTTAAGAACCCCAGGATCAAGGTTTTCGTGTGATTTGGCGGTCATCATTTAGGGAAAATTACATCCGCTCCTAGTCCATCTCCACGGCGCCCGGCAGGGGGCGGGGGGCCTGGGCGGCCCCGGTGGCTGCGAGACGCCGGGCGGAAGTAACCCCTTCCAGG
>JAKAGH010000164.1 GCA_021817645.1 Deltaproteobacteria bacterium | reverse complement strand
GTCGACGCCTCCTTCTGCCCCCTGGGCCAGACTGCGGGCGGCCCCATGATGAGCGCGTTCAAGAACTTCCGCCAGGAGTTCGAGGAACACATCCAGGAAAAGAAATGCCGGGCCGGGGTGTGTAAGCTGTAAGAGCGTTTTCCGTTTTCAGTTTTCTTTTTTTTGCGAAGGCCTAAATAACAGAAGGGACAGGCTGACAGCCTGTCCCTTTTGTCTTTCTATCCGCGTTCATCGGCGTTCATCGGCGGTTAAATATTAGCCGCCGATGAACGCCGGCAGTATCACCCCTCCCCTTCTTGCCGCCGCGGTTCCGGAACATGCTCCTGGTGCTGCTCCACCGTATTCAGGCCGACCACCAGCCGGGCCACCAGCCAGCCGATGGCCTTGGGCTTCAGGGCCCGGCGCAGCGCGCCCTCATAATACCAATCAACCAAATCAAAGAGATAGGAGCAGCAGACCAGGCCTGAGGACAGCCCCACGAGCCCTGCCAGGGTGACGGCTCCCAGGAGACGCAAAACGAATTGAGCCAGCAGAAAGGCCACCAGCAGCCGGATAAAGAATTTGAAGGGTTTATTCATGACGACGTATTATACCGGGAATGCCCGGGCAACTCAAGTTGAGACCTCTGCGCGGGCCATCGTCTGTCATTCCGAACAGTCATTCCTGATCCATTGCCCCAATCGTAAAACATGAAATGACTGGTGGAGCGGGCCTTCGTGTGCGCCGGGGGCCCGGGCGGCCAGGGACGGCCGCCCCACCGACTAACTACTTTTAACTTTTCAGGAACAGAACGCCGCGATCGAAGAATCTGGACGTCCCTAACGCAAGTTTTTCTTCGGCCGCGGCGCTCCCTCAGAATGACAAATGAGAGGACTTTCGCAGAGGTCTCCAGCTACCCCGGGGACCTTAACTTAAGCAAACCCTGACTTTTAAGTAAACAGGCAGAGCTTGGCCTCCTTGGCGTACTTCATGAATTGCGCCGCATCCCAGATAAGCACATCCTCGATCATGTCTTCATCTTTCAGTTCCATCATGTCGAAGGTCATCTTACAGGCGATGAGTTCCACCCCTTCCAATTGGGCCATCTCCATAAGATCGGGCAGAGTGGGAATCTGGGCCTTTTCGATCTTCTTTTTCATCATGGCCGTGGCCATGCTGGACATGCCGGGCACCGCGCCCATGACCCCGGGGGGAATAAACTTGGCCTTTTCGATGCCGCCCTTGCGGACCAGGTTGACGCCCATGAAAGTATAAAACACCTTGGCTTCCATGCCCAGCCGGGCCGCGTTAATCCCCAGGATCAGGGCCGGATAAGCCCCGTCCATGGTGTCCCGGGAACAGATAAAGCAAGCTCTCTCTTTCGGTTGGTTGGGTTGATTCATTGTGGTTTCCTCCTAAAAAAGCAGTACTAAGATTTTTTCAGATTGACCTCAGCCAAAATTCTTCCCCAGCCGGCTGACGGGCTGGGATAAATCTGGGGAACCTGCCGTCAACATTGCCGGGGCTCATCAGGTGCCGATAAATTTCGTCAACATGGCCACGGTCTTTTCCAATTTATGATAGATCTCGTCGGTACTGGGTTCCTTACTTATCTCACTGTAGCATTTCATCAGATAACTTTTGAGCACCTGGGCGCTCACCGACCTCAACGCGGACTGGACGGCCCGCAGTTGCGTAAGAATCTGCTCGCACTCCTTGCTGTTTTCGACCATGCCCTGGAGGCCGCGAATCTGGCCTTCGATCATCCGCAACCTGGACAAAATGTTGCGTTGCAGCTTCTCTTTCAATTCTTCCGGAAGGTACATGGTCACCCTCTTCTCTTGGATTGATGCCCCGCCACTGCTGTTTCTTTTAAAACCTCCAGCTCAAGCCCATATCGACCCCGGCTTCACTCAACTTCGAATTTATGGAAGTGGGCTGGAGGGTGAGATTGGTGCCATGGGCGGTAATGCTGTTCTCAAAGGCGTACATAAAACCGACATTGACGGCAAACCTTTCCGTGATGTCGTAGCCTACCCCGGCGGTGAAATGATGCTCGACGATAGCCGGGAAACCGATGGTGCGGAAGGTTTCAAAGTAATACACCGGAATGGAGGTTCCTTGAATACTGGTCATGGGCGGCAACGCCGGATTCAAAGGATTGCCGCCGACAAAATTTTGGTGAGGTTTTACCGGGTTATTCCCGTAATTATAGCCCAGGCGCAGGGCCAATTTCTTGATGGGTTTGTACTGCGCCCCCACCCCCACCACGTATTGGTCCGTCCAACCGAAATGCCGGTAGCCGTCGGCATTGGCCCAGTTCAAGTACTTGAAGTCCACCTCGAAGAGGAGTTTATTGGGAATCGCGTCATAGCTCACTCCCACCCCCAGGTTGTTGGGGGAGGACAGGGACAGGGAATGGAGCTGGTTGTCCGCGCCGCGCAGGACGTTGTTATGGCTCACATCCTGGGGGGTGGTGTAGGTCAGGCCGATGGCGACATCCTTATGGGGCTTGATGATGGCGCCAATCTGTGCGCCCGGGGCAAAGCCGGAGTTGGCGCCCTCCCGCAAGTCCACGGTGGAGTAACTGACGTTGAAGGCTGCGCCCAGTGACAGCCAGTGATTAACCTGATACGCCACCGTAGGGGCGAATTTCATAATTTGCAAGTTGCTGTAGGCTCCCGCGGCCAGGGGGGCTCCGGGCCCGAAAAAATTGGCCTGGTCCAGGGCTCCGGAACGATAGTCCACCCCCAGGCCGGTGACGCCGTAGGCCCCGAAGCCGAAGCGCCACTGGGGCAGTTCCGGGAAAGCGTAGGAAATGCCCAACGCGGGAATCGGATAAACCTTATTCTCGCTGTGGGCATTCGCGGTAAAGGGAGGGGCAAAAGCTCCCAGGGGGCCGGTGCCGCCGCTGATCCTGGCACGGATGTTGGGTATGAAAGCCGTGCCCGCAAAATCCACCTGGTTGCTGGGGCAGAAGGCCCCGAAACACATGGCGGCCGGGTTGGAGAACACCGCGCTGATGGCGTCTTGGGGGGAGGCGATCCCCACCCCGCCCATGGACCGGGAGATGGGACCGACTCCGATCAGGTTGTCACCGTTAGTGGCCAGGGCGCTCAAGGGTATCAGGATGCCCACCAAAAGCATGAGGATAACCACAGGCCCTCTAATCATGCTGCACCTCCTCTAGTAGTTATTTTGTCTAAAGTCATATACCATACCCCGGTAGGGTGTCAAGATATTTTTTCGGGGAAAAACTAGAAAGAAGTTTTTTAGAATTTTCAGACGCAAGAATGGATATTGATCCCGAGTTCCAGCCAAATGCGGCTTAAACGTAGGGGCGGACCCGTGTGTCCGCCCCAGCGCCCGCAAATATCGATACGCCTTATATCTGTGATCACCTGATTTTTAAGGTTGGGAGGACTGTGTGTTTACAAGCGCCGTAGGGGGCATACAGGGGTGCCCCGCTACGAAAATCCCCGCCCACAGACGCGGTTTCCATCACCCGCGGCCACAAAAAAAGCGCCTTGCTCCTGGGGGAACAAGGCGCTTAAGACTATTAGCCTTTCGGGCTGCTTATTCTTCTTCTTTGGGTTTGAGGTGCTCGGGGATGATGGCCATCTTGATGAGCAGGGGTTTCAAGAAGGTCTGTTTGATCCCCAGTTCGAAAACCTCCTCCAGGTCCCGGATGGCGTCCCAGCAGTTGTGGCAGGGGCTCACGATCAGCTTGCAGCCGGTGGCCAGGATCTGGTCCCGTTTGACCTTCAGGCCCATGTTCCTCTGGGGCCGGTAAATGCCCAGGCCGTTAATGCCGCCGCCGCCGCCACAGCAGAAATTGTGCTCCTTGCTGGGGGTCATTTCCACGAAATAGCCGGGCTCCACCAGGTAGCTCATGATTTCCCGGGTAACGTCCTTGAGGCCGTAGTTGCGGATATAGTTGCAGGAATCTTGTAAGGTGACGGGAACCTTGATTTTCTTCGCGGGATCAATTTTGATCTTACCGGTGCGCAGGGCCTCGGCCACCCACTCGGTGTAATGCAGATAAGGCACCGGAGGCCTGCCGTCTTTGCGGCCGACCCAATATGGCCCTTCGATCACCGTGGCCCGGTGGGCGTGGCCGCATTCCGTGCCCATGACGCGCTTGGGCTTGAGGCGGTCAATCGCGGCGTAGACGTTTTGCACCTGCGCTTTGCAGCCTTCCCAGTCCCCGGCGAACATGGTGAGGGAAGTCTGTTCCCAGCCCTCACTGGGCACGGTCCAGTTTTCCCCGGCAATATGGAAGAGGATGGCGGCTTCGGCGATGTCCTCCGGGTAGTGCTTGGGCTCCCGGGCGTTGAGGGTATACATGAGGTCCGCGCCCGCCTTGTCCACGGGAATTTCCAGACCTGGCCACTCATCCTGCTGTTCGTCGGCCATCCACTCGCAGGTCTCCACCCAGTCTTCCGAGGTCACGTCCATCTGGGCGTGGAAGATGCGGTGCATACCCGAGCCGATCTTCAGCTCCCAGGGTACGAAGCCTTGGGAGAAGCACAGCCCCCGCAGGTAGCCGAACATGATGCCCATATCGATGCCGTAGGGGCAGAAACTGCCGCAGCGGCTGCAGCAAGTGCATTTGGACCAGGCCACGTCCATGCAGTAGCGCATGTGGGCGTTGTCCACCTTGCCGTTGTTCTTGACGATCTTTCCCAAGGTGGACAGGATCTTATAAGAAGGCACCTGGGTCGGGTCCTTGCGGTTGGCCAGGTAGAAAAAGCAGGTATCCGCGCACAACCCGCAGTGGGCGCACATCTCCAACCAGGTGCGCATCCGGGACTTGAAACCGGCTTGCAAGGATTTCTGAAGCTTCTCCACGTCGACATCGAGATGCTTCATTTCTTCGTAGTATTTTTTACCGCCCTTATCCGCGAGCACTGCATCGAGCTGCTCTTTGGTATTGACCGGGGTTTTATTGCAGAGGATTCCTTCCGGCATGGCTCCTCACTCCTTTATCTTGCTATCCCTCTTGCCTTGACCAACAAGGCATTTACCTACACATTATTTAGTATACCAGAATTACCAGGCAAAACCACCTTTCGCTTTGTAGCCGCGTTTGATGCCGAAATCCATGCCCAGTTGACCCCGGGAGAGAAAGTAGCCCACGATGTGGAAGAGCTTGGTAAAGGGGATGGCCACCAGCAGGAGCTCACCGCTCAGGATATGGGCATAAATCCAGAAATTGGCGATGTCACCCGGGTTCGGGGCCTGATAGACGCTCAAAAAGCCGGTGGCGAAGGGGGTGACAGTGAGCAGGAGCAGGAAATAATCATAGGCAGTGGTGACTATGCGCACCTCCGGAAGAGCGAGGCGCCGAATGGCGAGGCATACCGTGCCGACTATAACCCCGATGGTCAGGAGGTCGGCCAGGGGCATGGGGATGGTCGGCCAGTTGAGGCCCCAGCGCTCCTTGAGAAGGACCGCATGGCCTTGCAGAAACAGAGGCGTGACCACCAGGCCGATATGGAAAACAAAGAAGATAATAGTATACAGAGGCTTGGCGCGCCAGCCTACGGACCCAAAAGGCACCAGCCAGTGGATGATGGATTGCAACGCGCCCTTGATCCCCAAACTCAGGTGCGCCCGGTAGGCCACCCGGTCGGCCTGCCAGTCCAGGCCGCGGATGTAGTTTACCACCCGCACGGTGAGCCCGATGAAGAAGATTCCAAAGGACAGCCAGAGCAAAGGGCCGGTGATAAATTGATAAAACATAGAGACTCCTCCACAAGCCGCCAGCCGCGGCCCTCTTCCCTATTTAATGTACGTGTCCTCGTCCCTGCCGGTAATAAACAGCCAGAATCCCAGGACGCCCAGGAGGATCACCCCCATCAAAATGTAAGCGGCGCCCTTGGTATAGACTAAAAAGTCATGGAGAGTATAGAAAGTATCCATAGTCCCTTCCTCAGTGTCCAAAGCTTTGGGGGTGGGGTTTAAGTTCGTGTTCGGTCAACTCGGGAGCCTCTTCTTCTTCACCCTCATGGGGCGCGTGTTCCCGGTATTGGGGGTGCTCATAGAAAATGGGCATGTGGGTGGAGACAAAGCGGAAGACCAGGAGCCCCACGGTGACAATAAAGATGGAGATGGCAATTTCCATCCAGCTCGGGAAGTAGCGGTCGACCGGAGCCAGCTGCCAGTTAAAGGCCACCAGGGAGACGTTAAAGCGGTTGAGGACGACGCCCAGCACGGTGAGCAATGCGGTCCATTTGATGAGCGGCAGATTTCTCTCCCGCACGCCCAGGGCATAAAGGAGCGCCGGCAGGGCCACAAAACCCAGGAGTTCCAGGAGGTACCAGGCCCCGTAGCCGGTCAGGAGGTAGTGCCAGTTGTCATCCAGGGTGAGGGCCACGATCTTGATAAAGAAATAGACCACCAGCACCATGGCCGCGCCCTTGGCGAAGCCCAGGGTCACGTCGTCATGCTCGCGGAGGTAGACCTTGTCCATCTTGTGGTGCAGATAGTGGTGCGACAGAGTCCCTTCGAAGATGACCATGGACAGGCCCGCGGCGATGGCGGAGACGAAGAAGAAAAGCGGCAGGAACATGGAGTACCAGAGGGGGTGCAACTTCGAGGGGGCGATCAGATACAGGGCCCCCAAAGAACTCTGGTGCATGGTGGACAGGATCACGCCAAAGATGGTCAGAGCCAGGGTCATCCTGACGATGACGTTCCGGGGTTTCCTGAGGCCCAGCCATTCCAGGGCTGACGGCGCCCACTCGATGAGGAGGGTGATCAGGTAGAGGAAGACGCATAAGCCCACTTCAAAGAGCACCGAAGTCGTGCCGGATTGCACGAAGAAAGGGTAAGGCAGCCGCCAGGGCCGGCCCACGTCATAATGCAGGGCGAAGACCACCAGGGAGTAGCCCAGGAACGCAGTGAGAATCGCGGGCCGCACCGCGGAGTGATAGCGCTTCAGGCCGAAGATATAGCAAGCGGCGGAAGTGGTAAAACCGCCAGCGGCCAGGGCGACTCCGCACAGGAGGTCGAAGGAGATCCAGATGCCCCAGGGGTTGTTGTCCGACAGGTTGGTAACCCCGGCCAGGCCCTTGGTGAAGCGCAGCACGGTGATGATCGCACCCAGCAGCAAGATGATGCCCACTACGACGTTGAACGGCGTGAGC